>CACZHN010000141.1 GCA_902780985.1 uncultured Lachnospiraceae bacterium
TAGAGACACTCCTTATCAACAGGAGCATAGCAAGAGAGTTCGTTCCGAAACTGGCAGCGGCTCTTGCGGAATCGGGAATAGAATTAAAGGGTACCAAGGAAGTAACAGAGCTTCTTGATGAACTGGGCTGTATGAATACGGTTCAGTACGAAGAGATTCCGGAAAGTGAATTCAAGGAATACCTGGCACTCAAAGTTTCCGCCAAGTTGGTGGAAGATGTGGATGAAGCTATCGATCATATCAACAGATTCGGTTCACATCACACCGACAGCATCCTGACAGAGGATGATGATGTAGCGGATAAATTTATGCAGCTGGTTGACTCTGCGGGAGTATATCAGAACTGTTCTACGAGATTCGCAGACGGCTTCAGATACGGTTTTGGTGCGGAAGTGGGTATAAGCACCAGTAAGCTGCATGCAAGGGGCCCTGTGGGCCTTGAGGGGCTTGTAACATACAAGTATAAGCTGTTCGGAACCGGACAGATCGTTGGGGATTACGCAACCGGTAAATCGGAATTTCATTTTAAGGATCTGGAGGAAGAATGATCATGGAGCAATTTTATCTGGAGAATATGAACATCAAGGTTACGATCAATCAGAAAGGAGCCGAAGTATCCAGAGTTCTCAGCAAGGAAAAGGGAACAGAGTATATGTGGAATGCGGACAGCACCTACTGGAACAGAACAGCTCCGGTACTTTTCCCGATAGTCGGAAGTTTGAAGGATAAGAAGTTCACAGCCGAGGGCAAGGAGTATTCCATGTCACAGCACGGCTTTGCAAGAGATATGGATTTCAAGTTCGTTAAGCAGAACAACAAGTCCATAACATTCAGACTTGATTCAAATAAGTTCACCAAGGAATTATATCCGTATGATTTCTCACTTGAAGTGTCATATAAGCTGGACGGATACAAGCTTACATGTATCTGGAAGGTTATCAATACAGGAGATAAGGAGATGCATTTCCAGATCGGAGCACATCCTGCATTCATGTGTCCTGTAGACAAGAAGTCAAAGCAGTCAGAGTATTTCATCGCTTTCGATACCGATAAGCCGCTTAAATACTCGCTTCTTAAGGACGGACTGGTTTCAACCGACGGCGGAGAGCTGGTTACGGAAGACGGAGTTGTAGCTATAGATGAGCATATGTTCGACAACGACGCACTGATCTTCGAGGGACAGGGCGTAAAGAGAGTTGAATTATGTAAACCTAACAAGATGGTATATGTATCCGTTACTTTCGATGCTCCTCTCTTCGGAATATGGTCACCGGCCGGAAAGAACGCACCGTTCGTATGTATCGAGCCTTGGTACGGAAGAGCCGACAAGACCGATTTCAGCGGTACGATCGCAGATCGTGACTATGATAATGCCCTTCCGGCAGGGGAGAGTTTTGAGGCCGAATACACCATAGAATACCTCTAAAAACTGTACTCGGACTTGACAAAAAGGCCTAAAAAGTCTATAAATGTGTGGGTGCGCTTCTATATTGGGGGCACATTAAGAAAACACACATCAGGAGGATTTTTACAATGAACAAGACAGAACTTGTTGCAGCAATCGCTGAGAAGGCAGGACTTTCAAAGGCAGATTCAGAGAAGGCACTTAAGGCTTTCGTTGAGACAGTAACAGAGGCTATGAAGAACGACGATAAGGTATCACTTGTCGGATTCGGAACATTCGAGAAGACACAGAGAGCAGCCAGAACAGGACTTAACCCTGCAACTAAGGAGACAATCCAGATCGCAGCATCTTACGCTCCAAAGTTCAAGGCAGGTAAGGCTCTTAAGGACGCTCTTAACTAAGAGGATATAGAGATGAGGCTTGACAAATATTTAAAGGTATCACGTCTGATAAAAAGAAGGACCGTTGCCAACGATGCCTGCGATGCGGGAAGAGTCATGGTGAACGGCAAGGTTGCCAGAGCATCTTACGATGTTAAGGTAAATGATGTGATCGAAATAACCTTTGGTAACAGAACCGATAAGGTAAAGGTTACAAGAGTAGCGGAAACCGTTAAGAAGGATGACGCGGCTGATATGTATGAGAGCCTCGCATAAAACTCTTGCATTCTGTTAACGTATGCTATACAATTAAAAAAGTATCATTATGTAAACGGGACAGGGTACAATGAGTAGAAGAAAAGTCAGGAAAAAACAACAATCCAGATTCATGCTTTTCCTTGCCATGATGATTATGGTCATGGTTGTGGCGGCATGCACATTTCGAAGCATTGAACTCAGTAAGAGGTCAAGAGAACTGAGAGTTACCGAAGCTTCTCTTGAGAACCAGCTTACCGAGGCGAATCTCCGTGCGGAACAGCTCAAGGAGAAAGAAATGTATATGCAGACAAAGAAGTATATTGAGGACGAAGCGAAGAAGAAACTCGGACTTGTGTATCCAGACGAAATAGTTATAAAACCTAAAGAAAAAGAAAATTAGAACGGGTAGAAGATTCAGTCTTCTACCCGTTTGGGTTTAAAGAGAAGATTAAAGTACAGTGGGGAAGAAGAACAGTGAACATCAGAGATATTGAAAACTTTATAAGAGAAGAGGGAATGCTGAAGGAGGGAGACATAGTTGTTGCCGGTATATCCGGCGGGGCTGATTCCGTATGCCTTCTGCATGTGCTCAGCAGCCTGAAGGATGCGATAGGATATGACATCCATGCGGTGCATGTTAATCACATGATAAGGGGAGCCGAGGCTGACAGAGACGAGAATTTCGTAAAAGAGCTGGGAGAAAAACTTGGAGTGCCGGTGACCGCATTTCACAAGGATATCCCGAAGATTGCGGCAGAGACCGGAATGTCCTGTGAGGAAGCGGGACGTAAAGAAAGATATGACGCTTTCGCGGAGATTGCGGAGAATCTTGAGAGTACAACGGGAAGAAGGGTCAGGATTGCCGTTGCCCATAACAAGGACGACATGGTGGAAACGGTACTCTTCAATATGGCCCGCGGATCGTCACTTAAAGGACTGGCAGGTATCCGACCTGTAAGAGAGAATATTATACGACCGCTGCTTTTCGCAGGTCGTGATGAGATAGAGAGTTATCTTGAGGAACTGGGACAGGACTATGTAACGGATTCCACGAATCTGGAAGATGATTATACCAGAAACAGGATCCGCCACGTGATCATCCCTGCACTGAAGGATATTAATCAGGGAGCGGTAGACCACATATACTGCGCCGCAAGAGATACGGCGGACGTATATGCGGGAATAGAGAGAAAAGCGGGAGAATTCGTGGATTCTTTCTCAACCGTTACAACGCAGGATGATGTTGTGACAGGCATAACCTTCTCCATCATTCCGTTCGAACTTATGTCCGACGCGGAACAGAGCGAAGCCGTACTGGCGGCTATGGAGCGTGTTGCGGGAAAGAGAAAAGATATAACCAGAAAGCATATAGATATAATCCTGGATCTTACCAGAGGAAGCAGCGGAAGAGGAGTCGATCTTCCGTATGACATATCCGCAAGAAGAACCGGTGATACTCTCATAATCGAGAAGAGGGGAAATGAGGAGAACTCCGGAATTGAAGGAACCTTCAAGAAGGAAATATTCAACCTGGTGGGAGAAACGCATTTCACCAAAAATATGTATACGGAAATAGTGGATTATGATAAAATAAAAGGCGTCGTACGCGTGAGAAGGCCCGAAACAGGGGACTCTATCGTGATCAACGATAAGGGCGGCAGGAAGAAGCTCAGCAAACTGTTCACGGACCTTAAAGTGGACAGGACGAAGAGAGACAGCTGGCCTGTTGTAGTCGATGATGACGATGTGGTTTGGGTTCCGGGACTCAGACTCAGCGAGGCGTACAAACTGGATAAATCAAGTACCAAAGCAATAAGACTCGAATACATTTTAGAAGGAGGAAATCCGGATGAGTGATAATATAGCGGTTCTTATAAGTCAGGAAGAAGTTGAGAAGAGAATTCAGGAGATGGCTGACCAGATTACCAAGGAGTATGAGGGAAAGACGGTACATCTTATAGGTATTCTGAAGGGAAGTGTGTTTTTCCTGTGTGAGCTTGCAAAGAGGATAAAGCTCCCGGTGACAATGGATTTTATCGGAACATCAAGCTACGGTGACGGTACGGAGTCATCGGGTATAGTCAAGTTTTCCAAGGATCTTGATGAGTCCATAGAAGGTAAGGAATGTATAGTAGTTGAGGATATTCTTGATTCGGGCAGAACACTCAGTTATGTTCTCGGCGTTCTTGAGGGACGTAAGCCTGCATCACTGAAGATAATAACTCTTCTTGATAAGCCTGACAGAAGAGTTGTTCCTGTTGAACTTGATATGACGGGATTTGTTATCCCTGATAAGTTCATCGTAGGATACGGTCTCGACTATGCGCAGAAGTACAGAAACCTTCCTTACATCGGAGTAATAGAGTAAGTTAGAGTTGAGAGGAAAAATTAAAATTGGAGAAAAGAACTACTAAAGGGCCGGGGCTGTTCCTTCTGCTGATACTGGTGGGAATAGCTATTTTCTACTTTTTATCCGGCAGACAGGGTACAATAACCCCGAATTACACAAATGAGAACTTAGAGAAAAGTATCGAATTGGGCAGCGTGGCGATGGTTGAGATTTACCAGAACAACGAGGTTCCGACAGGTACGGTATATGTTCTCTTTACGGACAGGTCTGATATCAGATATTTTACGGCTGATGTAAAAGATACACAGAAGATACTCGAAAAGAATAATGTCGAGTATTCACTGTATGACGTTACGAGACCGGGATGGATCGAGAAGCTGCTTCCGTATGCATTTGCTACATTTCTGTTTGTAATGCTGCTTCCGATGTTTCTCGGAGGAGTATCGGCAGGTGGTGGCGGAAATTCACAGATCCTGAATTTCGGTAAGAGCCGTGCAAAGAAAGATGAAGAAACAGGAATAACATTTAAGGATGTTGCCGGACTCGAGGAAGAGAAGGAAGAACTGGCAGAGGTTGTCGACTTCCTGAAGGATCCGGGAAAATATACACAGATCGGTGCAAGAATTCCTAAGGGAATAATCCTTGTAGGTCCTCCGGGAACAGGTAAGACACTTCTCGGTAAGGCTGTATCGGGAGAAGCGGGGGTTCCGTTCTTCTCGATTTCCGGATCGGATTTCGTGGAAATGTTTGTCGGTGTCGGAGCTTCCAGAGTAAGAGACCTCTTCGCTGAAGCAAAGAAGAATGCACCGTGTATAGTATTTATCGACGAGATCGATGCTGTTGCAAGACGCAGAGGTACAGGTCTCGGCGGCGGCCATGATGAGCGTGAGCAGACCCTCAACCAGCTTTTGGTTGAAATGGACGGCTTCACAGAGAATGAAGGCATCATCGTTATGGCTGCAACCAACAGAGTGGATATACTCGACCCGGCTATCATGCGTCCGGGAAGATTTGACCGTAAGGTTGCCGTAGGACGTCCTGATGTTAAGGGGCGTGAGGAAATCCTTAAGGTTCATACAAGAAAGAAGCCTGTGAGTGACGATGTGGATCTTCATGAGATTGCAAGAACCACAGCAGGATTCTCGGGAGCTGATCTTGAGAACCTAATGAACGAAGCCGCTATTCTTACTGCAAGACAGAATAAGAAGTACATCAGCAAGGAAGAAGTCGATAAGGCATTCATCAAGGTTGGAATCGGTACAGAGAAGAAATCCAAGCTTGTATCAGAGAAGGAAAGAAAGATCACAGCTTACCATGAATCGGGACATGCTATCCTGTTCCATGAGTTAAGCGAGATGGATCAGGTTTATACAGTTTCGATCATTCCGACAGGTGTCAGTGCAGCGGGATATACCATGCCGCTTCCTGAAAACGATAACCAGTTCGGAACACGCAAGAAGATGCTTCAGGAGATAATGGTAGATCTGGGCGGACGTATCGCCGAGGAACTTATCTTCGATGATATATCAACAGGAGCATCACAGGACATCAAGATGGCATCCAAGACCGCCAGAGAGATGGTCATGAAGTTCGGTTTTTCTGAGAAACTGGGTCTCGTAAATTATGAGGCCGGTGACAGCGATGAGGTATTTCTGGGAAGAGAACTGGGACATGAGAAGCCTTACGGCCCTCAGGTGGCTGTATCAATCGATGAGGAAGTAAAGAGCATCATTGACAAATGTTACAAAGAGGCAAGGGCTATCATTGAGTCAAAAATAGACATACTTCACAAGTCCGCAGAGGTACTTCTGGAGCGAGAGAGAATCACAGGTGCCGAATTTGATGCACTTTTTGCCAATGGAAATGCGTAAATCGAAAATAAATTGTATAAATTGACAGAAGGCCGAAAAACCATTAGCAAAATTTTACAAAAAGAAATAGCAAAAAAATTTATTTTTGTGAACATCTTTTTCCGGGGGTATGTATAATATACTTGTAACCCCCAATACATTATATAGTTTTTTGCTACACCCCATAAGTAACAAAATACCTTCTCCAAAAGAGCTCGTCTACCCCGACGAGCTCTTTTACTATCCCTGTTTCCGAGCCAAAATCCGAGCCAAATCGTGTAAAAAAACGTGTAGGTGTTTAGACGTATATGTTGATTTAACTTCGTTTACGGGGACTGGGGCTGTCCCCAGAAATCAGGATTGATATAAGCCGTCAGGCAAATATATATCAATCCGTTGCTTGCAAGATTTTGGACAGCATACTTTTGATGCGTCTTTGGTTGGCCGAAAAGCTTTTTGAAAAAGGATTTGTAACATTACAGAACTGTAAGGATTTGTAATGTTAATCAAACGACTGATCTCCAGGATTATTGTATTATGTGTTTGTAAGCGAGAGATACAAAAAATGATCGCAAGAAACAATAATATAAATTCTAAGGAGATAAAATACTATGAAAACAACAACATCAATCAAAATCATAACAGCAACACTTGTTTTACTTGTAGCAGGATGCTTCCTCAGCATTCTCACAATTAAGAATTACAATCCATTCAACGGTGGATTCCTTACAGCATTATGTGCAAATGTATGCATCCTTTGCTGTGAGATAGATAAAAAGAAGAGAGAAGATGCAGAATCAAAAAATGCATCAGACAATATAGAAATCAGATAAACAGAGGTTGTTTTCAGCCTATGGGAGTGATCAAATGACTGCTCCTGTAGGCTCTTTTTTTGTTGGTTTGACTATCGTTCGAGTGTATGAAATCAACTCTGTCCAAAAACTTGCAAGCAACGGAACCATTTAGGTTCCAACATTTCTGAGGTGATCCCCAGTCCCCCTTGTGCTTGCGCACTGTAACTCAAGATTGCTGTAATACCGGAAGAGGAAGAATAATAATCGAAATCTGAAAACACCCATTGGGTGTTTTTTTTATTTCAACGTGACAATTATCTGATAGTCTAAATTGAGAGGCGAAGGAGGTGATGAAATGCCAATAGAGAAATATCCGTATAAACGAGGTGATGAGATAAGCCGGGATATATATTACAGGCTGCCGAAATACTTATTTGAATATGAATCGCTTTCAGGATTGTCGATTGAAGCTAAGGTATTGTATGCAAAGTTTCTGGAGCTTCTGGAACTGTCTGCGAAGTACGGATGGTATGACGATGAAGGAAGGTTATATATCAGATACACGCTTAAAAATGTGGAGGAGTTCTTTAAGTGCAGCAATCATAAAGCACGTGAGATATTTAAGGAGCTGGGAGAGGATGGCGCCGGGCTGATAACCAGAGTGAATCAGCCAAGGGGCAGACCAGCAATCATATATGTTCATAAGTTTGTCAAAGAGGATGATGATCTGAGAGAAGTATACAGAACAGCATACGCCCGAAAGAACCGTGAATGCGCCCAAAAGAACATAGATAACGCCCCAAAGAACAGTGGGTATACGCCCGAAAGAACCGCTAATAAATATATTAATAATAAAATAAAAAAAGAAAATAATTATAAAGGATTTCAGAAAGAAAATCCCTATAATTATGCAACTGATGATTATGAAAAATTATATTCAGATGAAGGAGGAAGTTTCTGAAAATGACTAGAGAACTTAATGAAAACGAATATATAAATCAGGAAGATGGATTTATCTATTGCAGTATTTGTGGCCAGCCTAAAGAGAAAATCTACCACTACAATGCTTTTGATGAAGACAGATGTGAGTGTATAAAATGCAGGTGCGAAATAGAGAAGGAGGAAAGAGAAAAACATGAGGAGGAGGAAAGGGAAAAGCGTATGCATATTGAAAGAATCAGACAAGATGGTATGAGGGATGAGAAGCTGAGGAAATGTACATTTGATAATGATAAGGGTTTCTGCTCTAAGATGGATATAGCTCGGGAGTATGTTGATGAATTTGAAACTCTGAAGCAGGGCGGAAACGGATTGCTTTTATGGGGGCCACCGGGCAGCGGAAAGACTTTCTTTGCAGCATGTATAGCAAATGCGCTTATAGAATGTGAGATATCGGTTTATATGACAAACTTTTCGACGGTGATCAATACGCTTACCGGATTGTTTTCGGAAGAGAAGAATAAATTTATATCGGATATAAGCAGCAAACAGCTTTTTGTCATAGATGATCTGGGAATAGAACGTAATACCGAGTATGCGTTGGAACAGGTTTATAACGTGATTGATACGAGGTACAGAAGCGGAAAGCCTATGATCGTTACGACAAACATTGCACTTGATGATATGAAGAAACCGAAAGATTTGATGCATAAGAGGATATTCGACAGAGTGCTGGAGGTGTGTACTCCGATTCTGATAAACGATGAGAATATTCGGGATATAAAGACCGAAGAGAATAATAAAATTGTTGGAAAAACAATAAAAAATTGCGAAGGGATGGTGAAAAGAAATGAATAAACCAGAAAGAAACAGTGATGGAAGGTATAAAACCATAGATCATGTGATGAAAGAAACAAACCTCTGTAGGAGTAATGTGATAAAACTCGCAACAGAGGCAAATGCATTGATCAGAATAGGCAGAGCAGTCCGTATAAATGCTGAAAAACTTTATACCTATATAGATCAGGTATATGGTTGTTGGTAGATTTATTTCTTTTCGTTGAGCTTCTCAATTTCAATGAGATATTCCATGGCGCGGATAGCAAAAGAATTTAATGATTCACCGGCGTTTTCGGCAGCCTGTTTATAGTAATCTCGTTTCCCTTTTGGAACACGGATTTTAATATCATCAAAGTTTTTGGTGAGATACTTTTTTTGAGATTTTGCTCGTGCGGGAGTGTATGTAGATTCCTTTTTTTCTGACATGATAATCCGTCCTTTAAATTATTTGATGAGACAATCGTACAATATGAAAATGGTTGTGTCAATGAATATGTATACATACATATAAAAGTGTTGAAAAGGTTATGTATACATACTATAATAGAAGTGTATGTATACATAACTGCTTGCTGGAGGTTTATAATTGGCTGTAAGATTAGATTCAAAAAGAAGAAGATTAAAAAAAGGCGAATATGAACATGCTGATGGTCGCTATACTTATAGAGTGATGATTGAAGGGAAACGCTATCTTATTACAACCTATTCACTGCAGGAGCTGCGAGAAAAAGAAGAGAAGTTCTATAATGATCTGGAGAAAGGCATTGATCTAGACAAGAGTAAGCTCACCATAAATGATATAGCCGATAAATATCTGAGTAATAAGAAGAGAACGGTACAGATAACGACGTATCATACGATGACGGCCATGTATGACCGGTATGTCCGTGATTCTATTGGAAAGAAGCGCTTAGCAGATTTGAAACGTTCAAATGTGAAAGACTACTATCTCGATCTTATAAGCGGAAATAAGAAGATTAGCATATCAACGCTTTCCAGACTTGATACAATACTGAAGCCCATGGTTGAAATGGCAGTCAACGATGATATTATCCTCAAGAATCCATTTAGAGGGGTTATCGGTGAAATCAGAGGCGAGAGTCATTTTTCAAACAGAAAGATACCTGCATTAACTGCAAAGCAGCAGAATGCATTTATGGATTTTGTCTTTAATATGGATAAGCACATATATATCAGGAATATGATCATCTTCCTGTTGGGAACCGGCTGTAGGATTGGAGAAACGGTAGGCCTAAGATGGAGTGATATAGACTTTGACAGGAATACAGTCAGTATAAATCACGCTGTGGGTTATATAAGGCAAAATGGGCACTATAGGCAGATATTTAAGAGTACTAAGTCAAAAGCCGGAGAAAGGGAGATTCCGATGCTCACAGAGGTCAGAAAAGCGTTGCTGAATGAGAAAAGGATGCAGGAAATACTTGGACTCGATCAACCGGTGATTGAAGGATATACGGGTTTTGTATTTCTTTCTGAAAGAGGAACAATCTTTACCAGAGAAAATGTTGCGACACAGATCAAACAGATAATCAAGGAATATAACGAAGAACATATTGATGATCCACTTCCGATATTTACAACGCATCAGTTAAGGCATACATTTGCAACGATGCTGTGTAGAAACACAAGTGATCTTAAGGCTATCCAAAAGATCCTGGGCCATGCTGATATAAGTACAACGCTGAATGTATATGCAGATGCAACTGAGGAAGGTGTTAATGATTCCATGAAGGCATTGGAAGGTGTTATGTTTAATAATGGTAAGTAGAGTAAAGGGGCTGTAAAGCCCCTTTATTGCTATAAAAAGTAAAATGGATTTGGTATAATCTAGAGATATAAAAATATAAGTGGATGGATATGTATTCATTATGGTTTATTGTAAGGTTCAGATAATTGAAATAATAGATTCCTCGTTCTATCCGGGTATGTGTAAAGCTGCTTTCACAGACTACTTTGGAAAAACTCATATAATAGTGGATAAGCCTCCAATCTTTGGATTTGAAATAGAGGATAAGGAATACGAGTTTCCTTTTGAGGCTGTCATGAGTTGTGAGATTATTGAGGAATTGGGCGATTGTATAGTTATTGATACTGAGTATCCGGATTATATAGAATCACAAGAAGAGCTGCATGTGTTCAAGGTGAATAAGAAGATGATAAAAGCTATAGAATGTGATTAATGATGCACATACACACGTAATAACTCATACACATGATGGAACGACTCATACACATGTTATAGAGCATACCCATGAACATAATCATGTTATTAGTGAAAATA
>CACZHN010000142.1 GCA_902780985.1 uncultured Lachnospiraceae bacterium
GGGGGACACTCCTTTAGCAACTAAAGGAGTGTCCCCCGTTCCCATTTTGACTACTTAACCTCCGTCCCCACTTCCCACTTGACATTTTATTAAAATTGTGGTTAGTTATATATAACAATAGTTAAATGATATTCATTGGAGGAGTTTATGAATAGCAGCATATTAATAGGATTAACGGTTCCGTTCCTGGGAACGTCACTGGGATCGGCCTGTGTATTCCTGATGAAAAACAAAATGAATCGGCAGATCGAGCGTGCACTTACGGGATTCGCCGCCGGAGTTATGGTGGCGGCCTCAGTATGGAGCCTGCTGGTACCTGCCATGGAGCAGTCGGAGGATAAGGGAAGGCTGGCGTTCCTTCCCGCATTTATAGGATTCTGGGCGGGAATCATATTCCTGCTTTTGCTGGATTCCTTCATACCGCATCTGCATTTAAATGCGGATAAGGCGGAGGGACCGAAGAGCAAACTGGCCAGAACCACCATGATGGTGCTGGCGGTTACGCTTCATAACATCCCGGAAGGAATGGCAGTCGGCGTAGTATATGCGGGATTCAAATCCGGAAATGCAAATATCACCGCGGGGGCGGCACTGGCGCTTTCTCTGGGTATCGCAATCCAGAACTTCCCTGAGGGAGCCATCATTTCCATGCCTCTTGCAGCAGAGGGAAGAAGCAAGATGAAAGCCTTCATATACGGCGTGCTTTCCGGCGCGGTAGAACCGATATTCGGATTCCTGACAATCCTCGCAGTAGGATTCATAGTTCCGGCTATGCCGTATCTGCTCAGTTTCGCAGCCGGCGCCATGATCTACGTGGTAGTCGAAGAACTTATACCGGAAATGTCCGAAGGCGAACACTCCAACATCGGAGTCGTAATGTTTGCGGTCGGTTTTACAACCATGATGGCCCTGGATGTAGCTCTAGGATGAAAGGAATAGGATATGACATCAACAATAATAATTATCGTCATTCTTGCGGTTGTGCTGTTCTTCGCAGTTAAGAACTCTATCCCTCACTTCAGGGGGGAAGGCGGATGCTGCGGCGGATCCGGTAAAGAGCCGCTTATAAAGCCTGCCAAGCTGGACAGAGTTATTGCAACTAAAGTGATGAACATCGAAGGCATGCACTGCGAGAACTGCAACAGAAGAGTGCAGAATGCACTGAACAGTATCGAAGGCGTGAGTGCGAAAGTAAACGGAGATAAGCAGCAGGCTATTGTGAAGCTTGGAAGAGAAGTATCGGACAGCGAGCTGGAAAAGGCAGTTACCTCTTTGGGGTACAGAGTAACCAAGGTTCGATACTTGGAACAGTGATAAGACCAAATAAAGAATTATTAAAAAGGTGCGGAGATAGTTTTCTTGAACTCCCGCACCTTAAATTTATACAAGAAAGATGTAATCCGCAGAACAAACATTATCTTGAGCAAATCGGGGAGCGGATAGTAGGATTTATTTAAGCTAAGAAATAAATATAAATATACGGAGGTAAATGATATGTTTGAAGTTAAGCACATTTGTATGGTTTTAGGTGGAGCACTTTTCGGATCGGCAGGTATAAAACTGCTCAGCAGCAAGGATGCAAAGAAGGCTTATACTCATGTGACCGCAGCCGTTATGAGATGTGCTGATTCCGTAATGGAGACTGCGACTACATTTAAAGAGAATTGCGGAGACATCAAGGCTGATGCAAAGGAGATCAACGAGAAGCGTTACGAAGAAGAGAGATTAAAGGAAATCGAGGATGCAAAGGCTGTTATAGCAGAGGCCGAGGCAAGAATCGAAGAACTTGAAAAAGAAGAAGCCGATAAAGAAGAGGAAGAGTAGGATAAGATATGAGATGTAAGATACTGCATGAATCAAAAAACAGAATGCGTGTTCATCTCTTTCGGAAATATATGACCTGCGACGAAGCGGACAAGGTGGAATACTTTCTGCTGAGCCTTCCCTATGTCGATGAAGTTAAGGTGAGTGAGAGAACTTCGGATGCGGTTATAAGATATAACGACAGGAAAAGAGAGTTACTTATAAATGAGCTGGCTCATTTTGACCTTGCTTCCACGGAGGTTGCCGTACCGGAACATACAGGCAGGGAACTGACTCACAGTTATCAGGACAGAATGTTCTGGCTTATCGCAAGAAGGGTCGTGTCAAGATTTGCATTTCCGATATCGATCAGAAGAATCGTCACAGCAGTAAAGTCGGTTCCTTATGTGATCGAAGGTATACGAAGCCTGATGAAGGGCAAACTTGCCGTATCCGTGCTGGATGCCGCAAGTATCATGGTTTCCATGATCCGAAGAGATTTCGATACCGCAGGAAGCGTCATCTTCCTTCTGGGCGTTGGCGACCTGATGGATGAGTGGACCAGAAAGAAATCCGTAGCCGATCTGGCAAGTGCCATGGCACTTAACGTGGACAGGGTATGGCAGGTGACGGATGACGGAGAGGAAACGCTGGTGGGAATAAACGGCATCAAGCCGGGAGATACCATTGTAGTCAGAACCGGAAACATGGTGCCTCTGGACGGTGTTGTGATCGAAGGAGTTGCCGAGATAAATCAGGCGTCTATCACAGGCGAGAGCCTTCCGGTTCATAAAGAGCCGGGCGGATATGTATATGCCGGAACAGTCCTTGAAGAAGGCGAGATCAAGGTAAATGTAAAGAAGGCTGTAGGTTCGGGACAGTACGACCGCATCACGCAGATGATAGAGGAATCGGAAAAGCTAAAGTCTACTGCGGAGGAGAATGCATTCAGAATGGCAGACAGGCTTGTTCCGTATACCTTCGGCGCGACCGCTCTTACATATCTTCTGACGAGAAATGTAACGAGAGCCACTTCAATCCTCATGGTGGATTTCTGCTGCGCTCTGAAGCTTTCGATACCGATAGCGGTGCTTTCCGCCATGAGAGAGGCGGGGCAGCATCACATTTCCGTTAAGGGAGGAAAGTTCCTGGAGAAAGTGGCGGAGGCTGATACCATAGTATTTGACAAGACAGGTACTCTTACCTATGCATGTCCGAAAGTGAAGGATATCGTAACATTTGACGGAGCGGATAAAGATGAAATGCTTCGCCTGGCTGCATGTCTCGAAGAACATTATCCGCACAGCATGGCAAATGCGGTGGTAAAGGCCGCGGAAGAAAAAGGACTGGTTCACGAGGAGAAGCACTCGAAGGTCGAATATGTAGTGGCGCACGGAATAGCCAGCTCCATAGAAGGAGAGAAGGTTGTGATAGGCAGCTATCATTTCGTATTCGAGGATGAGGGATGCGTGATCTCAGAAGACGAACAGGATAAGTTCGAGAACTTATCGGATGCATACTCACATTTATATATGGCAATCGGAGGCAGAGTAAAAGCTGCCATTATGATAGACGATCCGGTGAAGTCGGAAGCAAAAGAAGTAGTGCAGAAGCTTCAGGCACTGGGACTTAAGGTAGTCATGCTGACGGGTGACAGCACAAGAGTTGCTAATCGAGTTGCGAGTGAACTGGGCGTTGACGAGGTAAGATCACAGGTGCTTCCGGAAGATAAGGCGGCATTTGTGGAAGAAGAACATAAGAAGGGCAGAACCTGTATCATGATCGGAGACGGCGTAAACGACTCGCCGGCACTTTCGGCTGCGGATGCGGGAATAGCCATCAACAGCGGCGCGGCCATAGCAAGAGAAGTTGCGGATATAATGATATCCGAAGATGATCTTGGCAGCCTCGTGGTATTACGACAGCTGGGAACGGAACTGCAGAAGAGAATGAAGGGCAACTATCGAAAGATAGTAGGCTTCAATGCGGGCCTGATACTTCTCGGAGCAACCGGAGTACTTCAGCCGACCATGACGGCACTGCTGCATAACGGCTCAACCATAGCAATAAGCATGAAGTCCATGACAAACCTGTTGGGAACCGTATTTCCTACTTGACAAGATAACACTGTTATGTATATAATGCCTCATGTACATAACAGTGTTATTTAAATTTGGGATTGTGCTATGGTAAATGAGAAAGAAACCAAAAGAAAACTTCAGGAATGTGCGATGAAGGAGTTTTCGGAGAAGGGCTACATGAAAGCTTCTCTTCGAAATATCTGTAGGGAAGCAGGAGTTACTACCGGTGCTCTGTACTTTTTCTTTGAGGATAAAGAAGACCTTTTCGCAAGTCTTGTGGATGAACCTATACGTCAGCTGCAGCTGGCTCTGCAGGATCACTTCTCTGCGGAGATGGAAGTTACAAAAAAGGTTTTCCACGGTGCAGATATTGACAATAACGTATTGCTCAATCAGGAGATAACGGTAGACAAACTGGTAGACGGACTGGAACTTGACGACGATATGCAGATCGCAAGAATGATAGTGAATTTCCTGTTTACGTATAGGGATGCATTTAACTTGCTCCTGACAAAGGCTCAGGGATCCCGCTATGAAAATTATTTTGACAATATAGTGGAGATGGTTGAGGCTCATTACATGAAACTGTATATGGTCATGAAGGGATATAAATCCAAAAGAGAAGTGACAAAGGAAGACAAGTTTATCGTCCACTGGATGTCACACGATCAGATAGAAATTTTCGTTCATGTATTTACTCACTGTGAGAACATGAAGGAAGCCGAAAAACAGATGAAACGGTTGCTGGCTTATATCGTAGGCGGCTGGTTCGCTGTTATAAAAACAAAATAAGTTTAAACGGGCTTGGAGTTATCCAAGCCTAAAAAAATAACATTTCCATAACAGTGTTATGTGAACATATATTCATATAAAAATTTAGGAGGAAATATAAATGTTTGTCGAAGTATCCAATATCAAGAAGAGCTATGGCGAAGGCGGAAGCTACGTTCAGGTATTAAAGGGAGTTTCGGTAGGAGTTGAAAAGGGAGAAATGTGTGTCATCCAGGGAACTTCCGGTTCCGGTAAGTCCACACTTCTCAACTGTATCGGAGGACTGGATGAGGTTGAATCCGGTTCCATAAAGATAGACGGAAAAGAGATAGTAGGGCTTAAGGGAGATAAGCTTTCGGATTACAGAAGAGAGAGCCTGGGATTTATCTTTCAGTTTTATAACCTGGTTCCTAATCTCACCATTAAAGAAAATATAGAGGTGTGCGAATATCTGACACGCAGCCCGCTGGATATGAACGAGCTGCTGGAAATCCTGGGACTTACGGAGCATCAGAACAAGTTCCCTTCACAGCTTTCGGGAGGACAGCAGCAGAGATGCGCCATAGCAAGAGCACTGATCAAGAATCCAAAGCTTCTGCTCTGTGACGAGCCTACGGGAGCACTTGATTCAAAGACATCAAGAGATATCCTGATGCTTATGGAGCGAATCAATAAGGAGTACGGCACAACGATGCTTATCGTAACTCATAACAATTCCATCAAGAACATGGTGGATCACGTTATATATCTGAAGGACGGAGAGATATCCAAGAACTATGTGAACGAGACAAAGATTCCGGCCGCAGAACTGGAGGATTTATAAAATGCAGAGAGTACTTAGAAAAAGAGTTTTAAGAGATCTGGGGCATAACTTCTTCAGATATTTTGCTCTGGGTCTGCTGATTGCAATGGGAATCTTTCTCGTTGTAACAATAGTCGGCAACGGCGAAACCCTTTCGAGAGGAACCGTTGATATGGCTGAAGAGACCAATCTTGAAGACGGTGAATTCGAAGTGTTCGTTCCGCTTTCCTCAAAGGATAAAGAAGGCATCGCGGACATGGGAATCGAAATAGAAGAACAGTTCTACTTTGATTATCTGATGCCGGATGAAGAGTACGGAACGGTAAGACTTTTCAAGGTCCGAGAGAATATAAATAAGATTCATTACATAGAGGGAAATGCACCTAAGGACAGCACGGAACTGGTAGTGGAAAAAAGATATGCCGAAGAGCATGATATTTCTGTCGGAGACGACCTTACAATTGCGGGAAAAATATATAAGGTTTCCGGTATCGGAGTAGTATCCGATTATGACGGACCTTATAAGGAAATCTCCGATGCATCATGCAACTCAAAAAACTTCGGACTTATATTTATCACGGAAGAAGCATATGAGGAGTTCAGCAGATCAGGAAATGCACAGAAGACCGAAACCTATCTCTATTCGTATAAGCTGGGCGGCGGAAGGACAGATAAAGAACTGAAGGAATATCTGAAGGATCTGAAGATAGAATCGACTCAGGTAGATGACGAACTGTTTCAGGAGTACTGGGACAGAACCGGCGGCGTTGAGGATGAACTTCGTGATGCGGTAAAGGATCTTCGCGAAGCAACGGAAGATGTAAGAGACGGATTGGATGAACTTTCGGAAAACAACGAAGATATAAATGACGCAACATCGGATATCTTCGATTCGTATCTGGAACAGACAACAAATACACTTAAGAGTTACGGTATAGATGTGGAACTAACGGAAAGCAACTTCGAAAGTAAGCTGGATGAAGTGATAGACGCTTCCCCGGGATAGACGCTTCCCCGGTTCCTGCCATGAAGGATGCTCTTAAGGATACCAAGAAACAGCTGCAGGACCTTAAGGAATATAAGGACGGACTTAAGGATTATACAGATGGCGTAGATGAACTCTATGACGGTCTGGACGACATGTCCGATGGCGTGAAGGATCTGGATGAAGCAGTGGATGACGCACTGAAGGAGTTTGATTTCGAATTATCAAATCTTACCATGTTCCTCAAGCAGGGGGATAATCCGAGAATCTTTGCGACAAAGGGCGATAAGTTTGTCGATATCGAAGTCGGCATGATCGCGGGTATAGTCATCTTCGTACTGCTGGCGTATGTCATCTCGGTATTCGTGGTTCATTCCATCGAGAGCGAAAGCAGCATCATCGGAACTCTTTACTCCATGGGCGTTACAAAGAACGACCTGCTGCTTCACTATATAACTCTTCCGGTGGTGGTTACATTTATCGCTGGCCTTGTGGGTGCTCTTGCAGCTTCGACAGGTATAATGGCGCCGATGATCGCAGAAAGCTCATACAGTTATTTTTCTATACCGAAATTCGGTTTCAGTGTACCGTATTATCTTTGGATCTATTCGGTGGCATGTCCGCCGATCATAGCAATCATAGTAAATGTACTGGTCATCAGAAGCAAGCTGAACAGAACGGCCTTGTCGCTTATCAGAAACGAGAATAAGCAGAGCAGGATAAAGAATATCAACCTGAAGGGCATGAAGTTTATATCAGCTTTCAGGATAAGACAGATGTTTAGGGAAATGCGTTCAACGCTGGCAGTTGTTCTTGGTATGTTCTTATCGCTTCTGGTATTCATGATCGCGGTGAACTGTTATACGCTTTGTGTAA
>CACZHN010000143.1 GCA_902780985.1 uncultured Lachnospiraceae bacterium
TGCGAATTCAGCTCCCTGACGCTGTACGAGCTTGTATGCGGAGCCGTAGCCGCCGATGATAGTGCCGTCCTGAAGTTCAACAGTTTCCAGCTCAACGATGCGGCCACCGAGAACCGGCATTTCGTTGTTCACACCTGCGGTAAGAGCAGCAGCTGCATTGAATGCGAGAGCGTTTGCCATAATTTCAAGGTGCGTGTTGTGGGACATAACCCAGAACAGGCCGCCATTCGCAGCATCATGCAGCTTTGCAGCGCGTGCAGCGAGAATCAGCTGACGGCTCCTACGGAGGAGACGGAGCAGGGCGGATATTACGGTAAGGATTCCCAGAGTGTCTTTATTGCTTCCGAAACAGATGCGGTTCTTGATCCGCTCGATGTAGCCGACTGCTTCTCGGGCAGGGATGAAATGTATAACACTTACGGTCATGCGGTGCTTTCATCGGATTACGACACCATAAGAATGTCGGGAATCGGAATGGCAAGGATCACCGATATCGTTCCGAACATCCGTGAGGTCAGCGACAACAGCGCATCGGTACAGCTTACAGCCAAGTACGTAAACAGAGTGGGCCAGAAGGCAAGATTCTTTACGGTAAATGAATTCTATACCCTGGAGTACAGCGGAAGCCTGGATACCTACACTCTGGTGGATTACGAAAGAACGGTGGAGGAAGCCTTTACCAAGGACGATGTGGTAAGCGGTACGGGAAGACTGAGACTGGGATTCGTTGTGGACGAGGAGCCGGAGTATGCGGCTTCAAGCGATTCGAAGAGAGTGGTTTTCGTAATGGATAACTGCCTCTGGTATTACAGCAGCAAGGATAATTATTATGCCAAGCTTTACGGCCAGAGCGATGCATCGGCTCTCAGCGATACGGATTACGGCATTAAGATCATTTCCATTACGGATACACAGATCGATTTCATCGTGTACGGAAGAATTCCGCTGGGTTCGCATATGGCTCACAACGGAATCGTGCTGTACAGTTACATGATGGAAGGCAATTCCATCAAGGAGATAGATTTTATCGAGACGGAACTTTCCTATGATGCCCTTAAGTATCAGGCGGGAAGATACTGCTACTACGACAAGGCGGAGCACAGCTTCTATACGCTGTTCTCGGATAAGCTTCTCAAGATAGATGTACTTACAAATGAAACGGAAGAACTGATATCGGAGCTTCCTTTCTACGACATGTATGTATCGAAGGATAAGAACGTGCTTGCTTATCCGAACACGAAGAACCTGGGAGATGTGGACAGCATCACGGTCCTGTCTCTGAGGGACGGCATAAAGAGAACGGAAGAGGTTCCGGGAGAGAAGCTCAGCATCCTGGGATTCATGGGTAACGACCTTGTGTACGGAGCGGCCAAGCCGGAGGACGTATTCATGGGCGCGGACAACGTTCCGAGATTTATCTTCGACAAGCTGAGGATAGTGGATAAGGAAGGCAACGTAAAGAAGGACTACGATAAGGAAAGCATTTACATCACGGGCCTTAACTTCGACGGCGACAATCTGTATCTGAACAGAATTATAAAGCAGGGAACTTCAGGGGAGACTTCCACGGTGGGCGACGATTATATAACCAGTAATCCGGTGGCTCCGTCGGGAGATATACATACGGCCATTCATACGGATGACTCGGGACTTTCGGGCCTGTATCTGGATTTCCCGGACAATGTTTACGTAGGCAGAAATCCGGATGAGATCATCACCAGACTGGCGCGAGGCGATAAGCCTAAGAGGACGAAGATATCCGGTGAGATAAACGGCGACGTATATTATGTATTTACGGGATCGGGTCTTAAGGATATGACTCTCAGCGCGGGCAAGGCCATCGAGTCCGTTACGGAAAGCGGGGGCTTTGTTGTTGATTCGGAAGGAAATGTAATCTACCGCGAGAAGGAATCGAAGGCATTCCTTACTGTGGCCGGTACATTTGACTACAGCCCGGCAGGAGAGGGTGCAAGCCTTCAGGATACATTTTACAGATGTGAATATATGGAACTTCTTCAGGCAGGCCTGGCAGTCGATTATAACGAGGTTCAGGGAAGAGAAGACTGGAATGATCTGGCGGACGAGGTGTCCGGCGGAACCGTCAGAGGACTTAATCTTTCGGGAGCAAGTCTGGATGTAGCCATAGGCTTCCTCAGCGACGGAGCGGCCTTCATCACAAAGCTTGAAGACAGATACGTTGTGGTCATAAGCTACAACGCGGATTTCATAAGATATTACGATCCGATCCAGGATGAGGAAGTGAGAGTCGGAAGACGAAGCTTCACGGAATCCATGAGGAAGTCGGGAAACGAAATTTATACCTGGATGAAATAAAAAAAGAAGAGCCGCAGGGTTGCGGCTCTTCTCTTTTATGAAAAAATGTGGGGGAAGGTATAGAATCCTTCATTTGGAACATCTTCATAATACTAAGAAATTATGTCTTAATTAGGTTGAAAATGTGAACAAATAGTGAATGTTTTTATTTTTTTACATTTTTATGCACTGTTTTTTCTTGACTAAAGGGGGTCTACTGAATAAACTGTTTATTTGTACACGTTTGGTATACGGAGGAAAGATTATGAAAGTACCATTTATTACAAAAGAGGAAGTCGAAGAAATCGCAAAGACTTATCCTACACCGTTTCATATTTATGATGAGAAGGGTATAAGAGAGAATGCCAGAAAGCTTTATCAGGCATTTTCCTGGAATAAAGGATTCAAGGAATACTTCGCTGTAAAGGCAAATCCGAATCCGACAATACTTAAGATACTTCACGAGGAAGGCTGCGGAACAGACTGTTCATCACTGGCTGAGCTTATCATGTCGGAGAAGAGCGGAATCGTGGGAACAGAGGTTATGTTCTCTTCAAACGATACACCTGCAGAGGAGTTCAAGAAGGCCGCAGAGATCGGTGCAACCATCAACCTTGATGATTTCACACATATCGATTTTCTTAATTCCATCGTAGGAATTCCTAAGAGAATCAGCTGCCGTTTCAATCCGGGCGGACTTTTTACACTGGGTGCCAGTGGTGAGAACGTTCAGGTTATGGATAACCCGGGCGATGCAAAGTACGGAATGACAGAAGAGCAGATCACAGAAGCTTATAAGAGACTTGCGGAGATGGGAGCCGAAGAGTTCGGTATCCATTCATTTCTCGCCAGCAATACAGTAACAAATGAGTATTATCCTGCACTTGCGGGCATCCTCTTCAAACTTGCCGTTAAGATCAAGGAGAAGACAGGAGTTAAGCTTTCATTCATCAACCTTTCGGGTGGTGTCGGAATCGCTTACAAGCCTGACCAGACTGGAAATGACATCCTTGCCATCGGCGAAGGTGTAAGAAAGCAGTATGAGGAAATTCTTGTTCCTGCGGGAATGGGAGATGTTAAGATCTTCACAGAGCTGGGAAGATTCATGCTTGCACCTTACGGACACCTTGTAACAAAGGCTATCCATGAGAAGCACATCTACAAGGAGTACATCGGTGTAGATGCCTGCGCAGCTAACCTTATGAGACCTGCGATGTACGGTTCATACCATCACATTACAGTACTCGGCAAGGAAAACGAGCCATGCGATCATGTATATGACGTAACAGGTTCACTTTGTGAGAACAACGATAAGTTTGCTATAGACCGCGAGCTTCCGCGTATCGATAAGGGCGATTACATCGTAATCCATGATACAGGAGCACACGGCTTCGCAATGGGATACAACTACAACGGCCGTCTCTGGTCAGCAGAGCTGCTGAAGAGAGAAGACGGAAGCATCGTTGAGATAAGAAGAGCACAGACTATTGACGATTACTTCGCAACCCTGGAAGGATTCTGGGACGTAACCGTATAAATGAAAAGTGGCACTCGGGGACGGGGGTCAAGTATTCAAAATGAATACTTGACCCCCGTCCCCGTTGTTTCAAAATGACTATTCAGACCCCGTCCCCGAGTGCCATTCCAATACCTTCAGCAGGTATTCCCAGGTTCTCTGAACGCTGGCGATATCAAGAGCTTCTTTCGGTGTATGTATATCGTGAATGTCCGGGCCGAAGGATACGGCATCCAGACCTTCAAGTGCGTCTGCGAAGAGTCCGCATTCCACGCCGGCGTGGATGGCTTCCACGACCATTGGTTTGTTGAACATTTCTTCGTAAAGAGAAGTCATAACATCGCGGAGCTGTGAATCCTTGCGGTACTCCCATGCGGGATATTCGCCGTCGATGGAGAGGTCTCCGCCGAAGTCACGAACGATTCCGGCAAGTCTGTCCAGAAGTTCGTCCTTCTCTGCATTTACGCTGCTTCGTACACAGAAGGAAAGTGTGATCTCGCTTTCCGCTGTGGTCATGATTCCCAGGTTAAGGGAAGTCTGAACCAGCCCTTCTATATCTTCGCTCATGGCGATAACTCCGTCCGGAACCTTGTTGAAAGCTTCGATGAAAGCTTTGTTGCAGGCCGCATCCAGCGGAAGCATCTCTGCAGCGTCTGCCTTTTCAACTACGATATCCATATCCGGATCGGTGTCTGCGTATTTCTGTTTAAGTTCCGTGAAAACAAGGTTCACGGCATTTTTAATCTCGGCTTCTTTATCTGAAACGATAAGGGCTTCGGATCTTACCGGGATTGCATTGTCCTTAAGACCGCCCTGAAGGGAAATGATACGCATGCCGTCATCTGCGGCGAGAGCGGATTTCAGGATTCCTGCAAGAACGATGTCCGCATTTGCTCTTCCCTTATGGATCTCAACTCCCGAGTGACCGCCCACAAGACCGGACACACCGATCTTATATACATCGCCCGCAGCAGTTTCTCTTGAAACAGGGAAATGCATCGCAGCGGTTGCGCCTCCGGCACAGCTTACGAGAAGATGGCCTTCGTCCTCGGAATCTATATTCAGGAAACGTCTTCCTTTAAGAAGCGACATATCGAGAGCGGCGGCTCCCAGCATGCCTATCTCTTCATCAACGGTAATGACTACCTCAAGAGGCGGATGGCTTATGGTATCGGAATCCAGAATAGCGAGAGCGTAAGCTACCGCAATTCCGTCATCGCCGCCGAGAGTGGTTCCGTCGGCTGTTATCATACCGTCCACGATCATCAGTCTGAGACCGTCGGTGGTGAAATCGATGTCGCAGTCAAGCTCCTTTTCGCACACCATATCCATATGACCCTGAATGATGACAGTCGGTTCGGACTCGCGTCCTGCCGAACCCGGCTTTCTGATGATTATGTTATTTGCTTCGTCCTGGATGCAGAAGAGACCGCGGTCCTTTGCAAATCCGGCCAGATAATCACTTATTTTCTTTGTATCTCTTGAACCGTGAGGTATGGAACATATCTCTTCGAAATATCCGAATACCGATGCGGGTTCAAGTCCTGAAAGTACACTCATACCGTCCTCCTAAAGATCAAAAAGTTTAATAAACAGTCGATATATGTTGTAACCCAGATAAAGTACGGTTTCCCTTGCAAGGAAAGGAATTATGCTCTGCTTGCTGATATACATGGATGTAGGCGTAGGCGAGCTGTATGCCGTGATGCCCGCGTCCTTCGCCATCAGCATGGAGCGCTTCATATGAACAGGATCGCTGACAATTATAGCGGTTTCGTAACCCTCCCTGTCCATGATCTTCTTGGCATTGATCACATTTTCCTGAGTGATGCGGGAATCCTCTTCGAGGATAATGTCTTCTTCCGGAACACCCTGCTCCATGACATACTGTCCCGCAACGTAAGCATCGCTCTGGTAACTTCCTTCACCGAGACCGCCGGTGAGAAGGATCTTATCTACATATCCGTTCTGATACAGCCAGATTCCGTGATTCAGTCTTTCACGGAAGACCGGGGACACACCGTTGGATGAGAGGCTAGCTCCCAGCACGATTGCCACATCAGCCTGTTGTTTAAAATCTTTCTTACCATACCTCCAAATTGAAAACCCGGTTGCTGCCAATATACCGACCAATATAATAATAAGCAGTAGGAAAACCTTCAGGGCCTTCCTGCGCTTCTTAGGTTTCTTTTCTTTATTCATTTAATTATTCTCCCTCAACTGTTTGATTTTAACATTTAATAGAAATAGTGTCAAAATCCAATAATGCCTAAAAGTATGCGTATAAAATGTGCAAAATGCGCTCGTTTTTGTTAAAATAGATATCGAGGGTCGCGAGGAGACGACTCGGACAGCACAGGTGTTTTGTATACGGAGGTTATTATGAAGAAGGGTTTAATTCTTGAAGGCGGTGGAATGAGAGGGCTTTTTACCGCAGGAGTACTGGATATCTTAATGGAAAATGCAGTGGCATTCGACGGAGCGGTAGGCGTGTCCGCAGGTGCTGTATTCGGTATAAACTATAAGTCGAA
>CACZHN010000144.1 GCA_902780985.1 uncultured Lachnospiraceae bacterium
ATCTTCCTGCTTCCACTCGATGAGCTGATCTATACCGTACAGAGCGATTCTTCTGTAATCACCTACGATACGTCCGCGTCCGTATGTATCAGGAAGTCCTGTTACGATATGACTTCTTCTTGCGGCACGCATTTCGTCTGTATAAGCATCATAAACAGCCTGATTATGTGTCTTGTGATACTCTGTAAAAACCTTATGAAGATCCTTGTTCGGCTCATATCCGTACATAGTAAGAGCTTCTTCAGCCATTTTGATACCACCGAACGGCATAAATGCACGCTTCAGAGGCTTATCTGTCTGAAGACCAACTATCTGCTCAAGATCCTTCATAGACTCATCTATATATCCCGGGCCGTATGATGTAAGTGATGAAACAACTTCAGTCTCTTCATCAAGAACTCCGCCCTTGTTAAATTCTTCTCTCTGAAGCTCCTGCAGTCTTCCCCATAGCTTGTTTGTTGCTTCTGTCGGTTCTGCGAGGAAACTCTCGTCTCCAAGATATGGTGTGTAGTTATTTGCGATGAAATCCCTTACATTACACTCTTCTTTCCAGAGTCTGCCGGAAAATCCATCCCATTCTTCATAGCTAAGCATTAAATCTTTTTGCATAATCCATCTCCTGTATTAAAATATCGTTAATGGTAACTAACGATGATAAAACTAGTAAAACATCGATTTAAAACTGCACTATAACCTTACCACACAACAAGTTGTTATTCAAATCAAAAATTTTGCCATTTTCACACAATTTTTTGTAAAAAATGTGACAGCCGACCATTAAAATCAGCTGTCACGTTTACATAACATTATTTATTTACTTCATCGATATGAAGTCCGAAGTAGTTACCTCCGCTTCTTACCTTATCATATGCTGCCTTCATCTCTTCGGCATTTGCGAGCATTGTAGGACGTACTCCCAAATAGAAGCTGTCTACCGAAATCTGAATCTCGCCCGGGTTCATGGTTATGGAATCCGGATCCTCAAGATACGGTGCATCTACAAGAATATCTCTCATAGCTGAACTGAAGGAAGGCATCGCATCCGGAAGTGATATGAACTTCTTATTGAGAACCTGATTCTCAAATCCCTTAACCAGATTGCAGAGCTTCTTCTTCTGAGTCTTTTCGAAAGCACCTTCAACGAAGGCCTTCGCTGCTCTCTTCATGGTTTCCTTACGAACATCGTTGTCTTTTGAAACAAAGATGAAATTAAGCTCGGATACTGTAGGCTGCTCATCGGCAAATGCATCGTAGATGAGCTTCTCAGGAGCAAATACTCCGATACCTGTCAGGAAGTTTCTGTAGATTCTCTCCATCTCCTGGCTTACAGGAACAATCCTGTCGTTGTCCAGGTCGCTCTCATGGTTGACCATGAAGTTGATAAGACCTGTCTTCATCTGCTCTACTTTGTCATCCGTTATATAATCCTTAGGAAGGAACTCGGAACGCTTTGCCGCTTTCAGAAGGAATCCCGTGATCCTGCGTCCGTCTGCTGCAAGTCCGTTGACTGCGGCATTCAGATCTGCTCCGAACTGGGAATAAATGTCATCCAGCTGCTCTGCTCTGTGTCTGAGCTGTCTTATGATATCACCCAGCACATCCTGCTTATTCAGCTCTTCCATAATCATATTTCTTTCCTTGGCAAGGGCATCCTTGATACATGCCTCATAGTAACCGTTCTCGGTTTCTTTCTTTGCCGAAGGGAAAGTAAAGAATCTCTTCTTAACTATCTCAAGGATTGATTCCTTGATTCTCTCATACTCGCTGAACGGATTGTAGTTGCTGAGGGCTGTTTCGAGAGACTTGATCTCCTGGATCATTCCTCCGTCTTCCTCAACTCCTCCGATTCCTCTTGCGCCTATCATACGTAATGTTACAAAAGGTCCGAACTGCTTGAGATACTTATCGATATGTCCGTCAAGAGAAGATGTGATCTTTATTCTCATTGACTTAACGATAACCGGTATATCTGCTTTAATGGTTTCAAGCTGTCTCGGAAGGATCGTACTGAAGTCATCCGTTCTCTTCTTGATCGCCTTATAAGGCTGTTTTGCATACTGCCCTACCTTGATAAGACCGTTTACATTTAATGTTATCTCGTCGCCCGGCTGCTGAGCAAAGAAGGTTTTAAGCTCACCGAAGGTGTCTTCCACATCCTTCTTGATGCTCTCGTCCTTCTCAGGCATCTCGTATAACTTCTTCTCTGCAAGTGTGAATACTTCATACTCGCAGATGTTCTCTATCTCACGGATAGGGATCTTGTAATCCGACTCCTTAACAACCTTGAAGAATCCAACGCTGCTCTGTTCGAAGAAGGAATCACGGATCAGCATACGTGAACCGTTCACATCCGAATTATCTACGTACTTGTTGATTGCCAGCTTCTGAAGGAAGTAAGCTACGTCATTGAAGATTACATGCTCAGGCACATAACCCTGATCATCCTGCTTACCCGATACAAGAATACATGCATCGAAGATATTCTCCCTCATGGCAAACTTATGTGTTGTACTCTCGAAAACATATGACTCGCCTGTATATGCAATCTGCATGAGGCGTGTAAGTTCTTCAAGAGTCGCATGAGAATTGGCAAGAAGAAGTGTCTTCTTATCCTCGTTCTCCGCAATTGCCTTGTTGGCAAAAAGTGCATCCGGAGTTATGATACATCCTCCCACACGCAGGTCTTTCCACTTGCGGGACTTTCCGTATGCCTTGATATTATATGTAACATCGGCCAAAATACCGCTTCCGGTACCGCCGCATGTACTTGACACGATAATGATGTCCAGCTTTCCGCCGTTTGATCTGTTGTATAACTCTTCAAGCTTCTCAAAAAGAAGGATTCTCATATCCTCGTATGCATTCGAGAACATAAGTCTTCCTATCTGACGGTTGCCCTCGGCACCTGATGTACCGATAGTAACTCTAGGGAAATCAGGGCTCATCCACTTTGCCAGAGATTCCTGAACAGGCATGCTGTTGAAACCTCTTGTCATGATATCACCCAGATTAGGTCTGTAAATACTGAGAACTTCAAGGGCATTAAGGCCATATCCTTCCTTGCTGTCCTTGATCGTAGCTTCCATTGCCGGAATATCCGAATCAATTAAAAGAAAGTTAATATTATCCTCACGCGTGATATTGTTAAGCATCATACGCTTAAGTGCGGTAACCACCCTTCCGCCAACACCACCGAGTCCTATAACAAGCAGATCTCCGTTAAATCTGTTTTCGTTTTCAACCTTGCTGAATATACGAACATGCTTAAGTTTATTGAACTCTTCCTTTTGTGTATCTATAAGAATCATTTAGCTTCTCCTCGTTATGCCATAAATAAACCCAAAATCCATTGTAACACAAAGTTCTCTAAATTTACACAATATTCTGCATAATTTTTGGTAAATTTACATATTGTTTACAATATACAGCTTTTGAGTTCATTTTTCAGGTCATCGATTCCCTTAAATACGATTCCTTTCATTCCGAGAGCTTCCGCAGCCTCTACATTTACCGCTGTATCGTCCACAAAAACAGACTCTTCCAGCTTGATTCCGTATTTGTCTGCCAGGCATCTGTAGATTTCCTCTCCCGGTTTGAGAAGCTTTACTTTTGCGGAAATGACATATCCGTCCATTTCCTTAAGAAATTTAAATGTAGGCCAGTGAAGGTCCGACAGCTTGTCCGGATAATTCGAAAGAGCATATACCCCTAAGCCCTTCGCCTTAAGTTCCTTTACCAGTCCTTCGGAATAATCAAACTCTTCCATGATATCCTCGATATGTGCCCAGAAGAGTCTCATTTCTTTTTCATACTGAGGATATTGTTCGATGAAATACTCTTCGGCCTTGCCGTCATCCACCAGACCGTTATCCATGAGCTTCCAATAGCTTCCCAGGATTATATTCTTCTCGAAGAAGTCCACCGTGTCCTTGTCGAATCCAAGGTCCGCCATATATTCTCTGTATCGGAAATGCACCATTACATTTCCCACATCGAAAACTACGTTTTTAATCATCTGCATACCTCCGCGCTGTCTAAAATTATCGTGAACGGTCCTTCGTTTACGAGGCTGCACTTCATGGATGCACCGAAGATTCCCGTTCCGACTCTGTCGGCTCCCAGGGCTGTCCTGCAGCTTTCCACTATGTAGTCATAAAGTTTTTCGGCATGTTCCGCACTTCCCGATCTTGTAAAACTCGGGCGGTTCCCCTTTCTGCAGTCCGCATAGAGAGTAAACTGGGATACCAGCAGAAGATCTCCTCCCACATCCTGAACGGAAAGATTGGTCTTTCCTTCCGAATCACTGAATATCCTGAGCCCGATAAGCTTCGAGATCATCTTATCCGCTATCTTTACGTCATCAGCCTCTTCTACTCCGATGAGTACGAAGAATCCCTTATCTATCTTACCGGTGATGCTGCCCTCTACTTCCACCGAGGCCGAGCTCACCCTTTGTACTACAAATCTCATATTTTTAATGCCTTTCTCTTTCTGATAAAGATCAACAACGCGAAAAGAAGTGTCGAAAGGAATACTCCCGTAAGAACTCCCGAACTGTCCAGGAGCATATCCGTCAGCTGACAGCATCGTCCCGAACTGAACATCTGATGGAATTCATCCGTGACCGCATATACGGAGCCCACCAGCCATGCCAGGAACAAAGGAAGCAGTCTTATAACACCGCCGCCGATAAATGTCCCCAGCAGCATAAATCCCAGAGCGGTATACTCAAGAAAATGCGCCGTCTTCCTGACCGGATGATCTATACTCTGCGCATACTCGATCTGCTTTGCTTCCGGAAGGCTCTTAAAGTCCTTTACAAACGTACGTCCCACCACGAGACCTACTTCAAGGCTGTCCTTGGAAGACTTTTCCCCGTCTCTGGCCGAAAAGCAGAATATGGCGATCATGACCGCAACCGAAAGTATGCCGAAAATGATTCGTCTCTTGTTAACCTTTTTTTCCTTCACATTGATTCCCCTAAAACTACTTCTTATAAAAAGGTTTTACCAGATCGAATACCTGATTCATCTGATACTGATTATTAAGTCCTTTTACGAAGTTAGTGTTTCGTATGACGTAGTCGGTCATCTTGTCCATGTATTCTTTCTCCGATATGGAGCCGTCCGCAACGCCGGTAAGTCCCTTTTCCCAGCTGGCGGTCAGATCCGCACGAAGCAGGCCGTTAATGGATCTGAGGACCACGTCATATATGATCTCACCTAAAAATGTAGGTGTAAGTATCTGTGTCTTCTTGTTGAGTGCTATGTACTTGTTATTTACAAGCTTGGTGATGATAGCATCTCTTGTGGCGGAAGTTCCGATTCCGCTTCCCTTTATCTGCTCACGGAGCTCTTCGTCTTCTATGAGCTGTCCCGCGTTTTCCATTGCGAGGATAAGGGAACCCGAAGAATATCTCTTAGGTGCGGTGGTCTTACCTTCCTTAATATCAAAGCCGCTGCAGGAAAGGGCCGCTCCCTTCTTGAGCTTGGAAATGTAATCGATGATATCCTGACTCAGCACCGCATTTTCACTGTCTTCCTGATTCTCGCCCTCTGCGGCTTCCTTCTTCTTTCCGAAGTTTTTATCCGCTATGGCAAGATATCCCGGCTTTACAAGCTGCTTGGATGATGCGGTGAATTCCTCACCGTTTCTGTCCAGAAGCAGGCTCATCTTCTGATACTCCGCAGCCGGATAAAAGATTGAAAGAAATCTTCTTACTATAAGTTCGTACACGCTGCTCTTCAGAGAGTCCAGATTACCCAGAGCTCCCAGTCCCTGTCCCGTAGGGATGATGGCATAGTGGTCGGTGATAAGCTTATCGTTTACATACTTTGATTTGCTTATTCCCTTATAGCCGCCCTGATTGATTACATTTGCCGCATAAGAGGACAGGTTTTCCTTATCGTACTTCATGAGTCCGCGCAGGTTCTTGTCTATTTCCTTGGCAACCGCCGTGGAAAGAACTCTGGCATCGGTTCTCGGATAAGTAACCAGCTTCTTCTCGTAAAGCTCCTGCACCACCGCAAGGGTTTCGGTAGGGCTTATCTTGAAAAGTCTGGAACAGTCGTTCTGAAGCTCCGCCAGGTTGTACAGCATAGGCGGATTCTTCTTCTCCGTCTTCTTGGTAACACTCTTAACCGTAAGCTGTATCGGTTCCGGTACAGACAGGAACTCTATAAGCTTTTCTGCATCTTCTCTTTTATTGAATCCGTTCTCTTTATAAAGAAGCGGACTGTCTTCGTATCTGCTGCCCTTTGACACATGCCACTCGGCCTCGAAAAGCTTAACCTTCTCGCCGTCCTCTCCGGACGCAGGTCATAACACGTCCCACTGCGATCACGCATTTATCCAGTCCCAGATACTGCTTTATACCGTAAGCGTATTTCAGGGTAAGAGCTCTGGAGAAGTTGATTCCCATAAGGTAATCTTCCTTTGCTCTCAGATATGCCGCATCGCTGAGGTTATCGTATTCCGAAAGAGGCTTTGCTTCCCTGATACCTCGAAGTATCTCTTCCTCGGTCTGGGAATCGATCCATACACGGCGGCGATCCTTGGTCTTCGGAACATTTGCCATCTCTTCAACAAGTCTGTATATATATTCTCCTTCACGTCCCGAGTCGGTGCAGACATATATGGTGCCCACATCTTCTCTTGTGAGGAGACCCTTGACTACATTAAACTGCTTGGATACAGCGCCTATAACTTCGTACTTATATTTCTCCGGAATGAACGGTATGGTGGCCAGTGCCCATTTCTTCATATTCGGATCGTAAACTTCCGGATAGCTCATGGTTATAAGATGACCCACACACCAGGTTATTATATTGTCACCCTGCTCGAGATAACCCTGTCCGCGATTTCCCTTTACACCAAGTGCATCGGCAAACTGCTGTGCAACAGAAGGTTTCTCGGCTATGAATAATTGTTTCATTAAGATTTACTCCCAATAAATGCTATGTGATTCCTAAGATTCACGAACAAATATTATACCATTTTATCGGATAAAACTCTATGTCAAAAATCTGTTGTATAGGTTTTGTATCATTTTCTATTGTCAACCATTTATTAGTTTTAGGTTGACATTGTAACTGTCATATGATATGTTACTTTAGATTTTTATATATACGGAGTTTATTATGCATTCAGATTTATCAAAAGAACTTTACTCTCTTACGGAAGAAATAATAAACGGAAGACGTCTGTCAAAGGACGACGATATATCCGTACTTAAAAGTGCTTCCGTGGAAGATCTGTCAGCCTGTGCAGACAGACTGAGATCACACTTTTCCGGTGACAAAGTGGATCTCTGTTCCATCATATCCGGTAAGAACGGTCACTGCGGAGAAAACTGCAGATTCTGTGCTCAATCCGCACACAACCATACAGGCTGTGAAGTATACGGACTTATGGATTACGAGGACATCCTCGAAGCCGCTCTCTCCAACGAAAAAGAAGGCGTGGACCGATTCGCTGTAGTCATATCCGGAAAAAGTCCGAGCGATGAAGATTTCGAAAAGATAATCGGTATATACGAAAGGCTCCGCAGCAAGCTGAAGATATCACTCTGCGCCTCTCTCGGTTTTCTCACATCCGAACAGTTTGAGAGACTTCATAAAGCCGGAGTCACAAGCTATCACAACAACATCGAAACCTCGGAAAGATACTTCGATAAAATATGCACGACTCATACCTTCCGGGATAAGATTGAAAATATCCGACGAGCTCAGGCTGCAGGTCTTTCGGTATGTTCCGGCGGTATCATAGGAATGGGCGAAACCATGGATGACAGGATAGATATGGCATTTACTCTTTCCGGGCTGGGCATCGCATCCATCCCGATCAATACTCTCATCCCCATTCCGGGAACTCCTCTGGAGAATCTTCCTGTTCTTACATCGGATGAGATACTGAGGACCATCGCTATATTCAGATTCATTAATCCGGAATCGAATATACGCCTCGGCGCCGGAAGAAAACTTATTCCGGGAAACGGCAGGGCTGCCTTTACCGGAGGTGCCAGTGCCACCATAACCGGCAACATGCTGACCACCTCGGGTTCCACCATAAAAAGCGATATTGAAATGCTGACTGAAATGAGGAGACTTTCATGAATTACATACTTATCACAGCACTCATCCTATACCTTATAGTCTTCGTTGCTATAAGCATCATCGACATAAAGAAAGTAAATACCTTTAATGATTATGCCGTGGCGGGAATGTCCCAGAATACATTTGCCGTTACCATGTCGCTTCTGGCAACTGTAGTAGGAGCTTCCACCACGATAGGAATTACTGATACCGTTTACTCCATCGGATTTCCCGGAATCTGGTGGCTTCTCTTCGGTGCAGTGGGTCTTATATTCCAGTCATTCATCCTTTCGGAAAAGGTCAGGTCGACAAATGCAGCTACGCTTCCCGATCTCGCAGGCAAGACTGTGGGACGTGCAGCCGAAACCATAATCGCACTTATCATAGTTGTATCCTGGGTCGGTGTAATAGCAGGTCAGCTTGCGGCCATGTCAAAACTGATCACCTTCGTAACCGGCAGAAGCGGTAAAACCATCCCTGTTATCATCTCCTGCATAATCATAATCTACACTCTTGCCGGCGGCCAGCTTTCCGTAGTCCGTACGGATAAGATCCAGTTTGCGGTTATAATCATCGGAATACTTATATGCTGCGGATACCTGTATATCACCCACGGTGATAATAACGCTGCCATCATGTCGGAGATAGAATTCATAAATGAAAACTACAGACCGATCAATCTGTTTACGCAGCTTTTCGTGATCGGCGGAGTATACTTCATCGGGCCCGATATAATGTCCCGTAACTTTATTTCAAAGGATAAAAAAACAGCACGAGTCTCCGCACTTATTGCGGGACTCGCACTTATAATCTTCTCTGCCGTTATCACATTTATCGGTATGTGGTGCAAAGCAAATATTCCTGCATCCGAGATGTCCGGAAATGCACTTATGTATGTTATCAAGCTGCTGCCTATGCCGATCGGTATCATACTGACTCTCGGACTGCTTTCCGCAATTCTTTCATCAACGGACACCTGCATCATAAACGCTTCGGGCATATTCGTTAAAGACATACTGAAACGTGACAGCGTTATGCTTGTCAGGATAACGGTTGCGGTTATAGGAATACTTTCCATACTGCTTGCGTTCTGCGGTGACGGAGATATAATGACTCTTCTTTCCGGTGCATACAGCGTGTATACTCCGGGAGTCATCTTCCCTCTCACCATCGCAGTACTCTGTTATAAGAAAAGAGAGATTCGTAAGAAGTTATGGCTCAGTGCAGTAGTACTTGGAGGGCTGTTCGGAATCACTTCAACTTATCTGATCAAGATTCCGGCTGTCGCACAGGCTTTGGGTGGTACCTCATCGTATCTCTCTCTTATAGGTATGGGCGTATCGCTTATTATAGCGCTGTTATCTATAATTCGTTAAGTATGGAAGCTTTATCTAAATACTCGATTTCGTTAAGCGGGGTTCCTGTCTGGAACTCCGTTTTTTCGTTCAGCTTTTCATCATACTCTTCTACGGTCACTTCATCAGTGCCCCAATACCACTTTCCGTTTTCCAGTGCATCTTCACCTGCATCCGGTTCCGGATCAAAGTATGCACTTTCCACATACTCAATCTTTCCGTTCTCCGACTTATAAAGTGTAAAGCCCGGAGCTCCATAAGGTGCACTGTTAGAGATATCATATATGGTTGATTTTCCGGGAAGGTAGTAGAGAGTTCCTCTGTATCCGCCGGCTGATGCAACACCGTCGGCAAGCTCTGTTATCACAAGACCGTTATCGGTATTATCAAGTATCAGATAATGCTGCAGATTATCAACAGAACCTACCTGATCTTTACATGTCACGATCATTTCCGGAGTTTCATCTCCGTCAATCTCGATCAGCTTAAATGCATCCCAGTTAAATGCCTGATCCGAAACTCCGAGTTTTTCCCATTCAAATGCATTCGGATCGTTTACGAATTTTGCGTACTCGCTCAGATTCCCGGAAGATGCCATATCACTTTCTTCGGCTTTTTCCGAGGCAGCCTCCGTTGTTGCTTCTGTTGTTGCTTCCGTTGTCGCCTCAGTTGTTAAAACTGTTGTAGCTTCCGTAAGTTTTTCAGTTGTTTCCGTTATCTCGGATTTATCCTCGATTTTTTTCTCGGCTTTCGCTTCGTTCTTAACTTCGGTTTCAACTGTTTTTTCCGCTCCGCCGCATCCTGTAACAGATACTGCCAGACATAAACTTAATCCGCATATTGTAATTATTCTTTTCTTCATAGCTTTGTCCCCCTATTAAAAAATTATCGGTATTTCTTCTGTCTGTGTACATTATAAACTTCACATGTAACACAGATGTAAAAAGAAATACCGAAAACTACGGAAGAAAATATTAAGAAATTCTTATTGTCCGTTTATCTCATCTACCACAGAAACAGGCTTTACCGTCATTTCCGCCCATGCAGGTATAAAGCCGCTTTTTACCGCATTACGCACAGATCTCATATTTGACCATGCGGTACAATAAAACGGAACTTTTCCGCGTTCAAGGATTTCAACAGCCAGACGTGAAGTGATTGCAGATGCTATTCCCTTTCTTCGATATTCGGGAAGCACATCCACACCTATCTGCCACATCTCATCAGCGTCAGCCGAACAACCTGCCAAACCAACAAGCTTCTCACCGTCATATGCACCGACTCCGAGTACATCCAGTTCTTTTCTGTCACTGCATAAAGCATTAGACCATTCGGGCAGGTACAGTTCTTTAAAATTGTCTTGGTTAAGCACTCTCAATTCATACGGTGTCTGTAAAGCGGTTAATCTGTTCACATCCGGGAGATAATACTCTGCCATAAAACATACTGTCTGACCAAGAGGTTCAATACGCTTGTTCAACCAGTACATATTCGGACTTTCAAAGCAATGATAAAACTCAAACTTATTTATGTACTCTTTTACAATTTCAAACAATTCGTCTCCTGCAGCCGCAACCACATTATTCCCGTAAGATATAAAATCGCATCCCACAGGCAGCTTATAATACTTTTTTGCATTTTTTCCCGGTTTATACGGAACTATAGTATTTGAACCCGAAAAAAAGTCTTCCGGCTTACATCCTATATCTTCCGCTGATTGCTTTACCGCAATCTCCAAAATCTCTTTATTCTTCATTTTTCTCTCGCTAAATAATCCACTATCTCAAATATATACTTTTCGCCGTTTCCCTTTTCCGCAGGAGATATCGTTACCATCTCCCAACAAAGATCCTCATCGAGATTAAACTTTATCCCGTCTATG
>CACZHN010000145.1 GCA_902780985.1 uncultured Lachnospiraceae bacterium
GCAGGCTCAGATCGTTATGTTCCCTGGTGGATTCTCAGGTGGTGATGAGCCGGACGGTTCAGGTAAGTTTATCGCAACAACCTTCCGTAATGAGAAGATCAAGGATGAGATGATGAAGCTCCTCAATGAGAGAGACGGACTTGTACTTGGTATCTGTAACGGATTTCAGGCACTCATCAAGCTGGGACTTGTTCCACACGGTGAGATCGTAGAGCAGCAGGCTGACAGCCCGACACTCGCACGTAACTCCATCGGACGTCATCAGTCAAGAATGGCTTACACAAAGGTTGTTTCAAAGAAGTCTCCATGGCTTGCACAGGCTGAGCTCGGCGGCGTTTACACAATACCTATGTCACATGGTGAGGGACGTTTCGTAGCATCTGAGGAGTGGCTTAAGAAACTGTTCGAGAACGGACAGGTTGCTACTCAGTACGTAGATGTTGAAGGCAGACCTACTATGGATGAAGATTACAACATTAACGGTTCATATCTTGCAATCGAGGGTATCACAAGTCCTGACGGACGTGTTCTCGGTAAGATGGGACATTCCGAGAGAAGAGACACAGACGACTACATCAACATCTTCGGAGAGAAGGATCAGAAGATCATGGAATCCGGTGTTGCATACTTCATGTAAGGATATATGAAAAGAATATACAGATACATAATAATATTTGCTATCTTGGTTATAGCGGCATCTGCAGGGGTTACGGCTTCGGCCGTAACCGCCAGAGCTGCTAAAAAAGATAAGATAACCACAACGGAAGAGTTTTACGATGCATTTGCCAGACAGATATATGACAGAGAGGCATTTAAGTACTATGATGTGGAGAACAGTTCTTTGATGGATTCCCTGTATCATCTGAATCTGGAGGATTTTGCGTGTCATTATAATCCGGATGAACCGCTTCTCAGCGGCTGTTATCTTGTTTATTACATTGATACGGTTTATACCACATATGATTCCCAGGGACTGAAGGTCATGATCACATTTCCTTATCCGAAGGGCAATATGGATGATCATTTCGACATGATGGCAAGGTTGGCTCAGAGACTTAAAGGTGAGACGGACTACGATACAGTCCTTAATGTTCATGATTATCTTATCGAGAATTTCGAGTACGACCACAGATCTTCCATGGAGAATCATACGGATATAGACGGTTTTAAGGACGGAGTAATGGTCTGTTCGGGTTACGGACTTGCTGCTTACTACCTGCTGAACGAAGCAGGAGTTGAGACCAGGATCATAACAGGCATCGCCGGTGGCGGACTCCATATGTGGAATATGGTGAAGCTGGAAGATAAATGGTACAACCTGGATGTAACCTGGGACGACATGGGAGATAACTATAAGATCTATAAGTATTTCCTGAAGAGTGATGCGGACTTCCCGGATCATAAGAGAACGGGAGGATATACGGCATCGAATTTTAATGTAATGGTTTCACAGAAGTCCTACAAGCATCCGTTTTATTTCGGAAGAAGTGCTGAAGTACTTATTGGTGTGATCTTTCTTATACTTCTGGCCGTTATATATTTCAAATACATACATGGTTCGAAAAGAAAGCCGGAAGCGGTACCGACCACTGCAGTGGTGGTGGATGACTTTGACGACTGGATGAAAGAACAGTCCGATAAAGAGGAACAGAACCTCTGAAATTTATAAAAAAGGGGGAACAGGAACATGTTTTATCAGATTAAAGATACACTCGTTGAATGTGATATTTCGGATCTTAAGAATCCCGAATACCAGTATGTTTCTGTACTTACTAAGGAAGAGTGGAGACAGTACAAAGAGTGTTTCGATCTCGGAATCGATATGGAACTGGATCTGAATGAGATCCACAGTACGAAAGCGGTGGTGAACTACGACTCACTGACCGGTACATTTTTGATCCCCGACAGAAACAATATTACCGAACAGTTTTTTAAATTTACCTTTGTACTTGATGAAAAAGGAATAATATTTATCGATGATTCGGGAAGAGTTATGAAAATGATCCGAAGGGTATGCCGTCAGAAGAGATGGCGCATGCCGGGACTGGAGCGTTTCATCTATGACTTCCTAGAACAGATAATTTACAGGGACCAGACTCTGATGGAAAAATATGAGCTGGAACTGGATAAAATAGAAGATGCCATTCTTAAGGATGTTGAGGATGTGGATCTTAACAGAATAAGCGATATCAGAAGTGATATCAGAGATCTTCGTATCCATTATGAGCAGCTTACGGATCTTGGTCAGGAGCTGGAAGAGAATGAGAATGATTTCTTCAAGGAGGACAACCTCCGTTACTTCCGTCTGTTCCTTAACAGAATGGACCGACTCAGAGATGAAGCCCGATCCCTTCATGAATACACCATGCAGGTTCGAGATCTTCAGCATACACAGCTTGATATCAAACAGAACCGTATAATGACACTCCTTACGGTGGTTACTACGATCTTCATGCCGCTGACACTTATCGTTGGATGGTACGGAATGAACTTCAAGTTCATGCCGGAGCTGGAATGGCACTGGTCATATCCGGTGGTATTTATAGTCAGTGTTCTTATCGTGGTGCTGAGTCTTATTTACTTTAAGAAAAAGAAATGGTTGTAACGATGGAAGATAATAAGAAACTTTTAAGCGAAGAAGATAAAAGTCTCGTATGGGAAGAACTCTCCACGGAACATATAGTTCAGGATCAGTGGATAGACTTCAGACGTTCGGCATTCCGTTTTCCTGACGGAAGCGTGTATGAGCCTTATTACAGCTTTACCCGTAAAGACTATGTGGTAATAGTCGCATCTGATACGGAGGGAAAGTACCTCTGTGTACGACAGTTCAGACAGGGCATAAGGCAAGTTACCACCGAATTTACCGCAGGCTGTATAGAAAAGGACGAGACGGATGCCCTTGAAACGGCAAAACGTGAACTAAGAGAAGAGACCGGTTATGAATCGGATGAATGGGAGCATATACAGACGATCCCGTCATATGCCACCATTTCGGATAATTACGCACATATCTACAGGGCTAAAAACTGCAGGAAGGTTTCCGGACAGGATTTGGACGATATGGAATTTCTGAATGTAAAAAGATATTCGGCGGATGAGATAGAAGAGCTTATCTCATCGGGAAATTTCCAGCAGGCGGTACATATGCTTGCATGGTTCCTGTCGAATGGGAGGTAGGTCATGTATCAGATTATGACTCCGGCTGAAGCGGTCGGTATTATAAAGGACGGAGACTGTATCTGCGTTAATTCTTTCGTTGGTATAGAGAATCCGGTAGAACTTCACGAGGCTATATACGATAGATTCAAGGAGACGGGTTCTCCGAAGAATCTTACCATCATTTCCAGTGCGGGCTTCGGCCTCTGGGATGAGAATAAAAATGCTGAGAGCTATATACGTGAAGGCGCGGTTGATAAACTTATATGCGGACACTTCGGTGCCATGCTCAGTACAAAGAAGCTGGTACTTGAGGACAGATTCGAAGCATACAATCTGCCGCTGGGATGCATATCCCATGCCATCAGAGCCCAGGCGGGAGGAATTCCGGGAGCTCTTTCAAAGGTAGGTCTGGATATCTTCGTAGATCCCAGAATAGAAGGTCCGGGAATCAATAATATTTCCAAAGATGAAGATCTGGTAAAGCTTGTGGATGTGGACGGAGAAGAGTTCCTCTATTACAAGCTTCCTAAGATTGATATAGCCCTTATCAAGGGTACCGCAGCCGACAGAAGAGGTAACATATCCTTCGACGATATGTATATGTCGGGTGACGCACTTTCCATCTGTCAGGCAGCAAAGGCCAACGGAGGAAAGGTCATAGTACAGGTAGATAAGCTTGTTAGAAAGCCGTCAAGACCTCGTAACGCCATCATTCCGGGTTGCCTGGTAGATGCCATAGTAGTGGTTGAACAGGAACCTCTGGGAAGCGGGTACGAAGCTCTGACAGGTAGCTTCGAGATCCCGTCAGGTCAGTGGGATATGTGGGTTGAGATCATCGAAAGACTCTCATCATCACACAGACAGAACAGTGTGGTAGCCGATATCATCGGACGCAGAGCCACAAAGGAGCTTTCAGAAGGAGATATCGTAAATATCGGAATAGGTATTCCGGAGACTGTGTCCAAGTATGCAAAGGAAGAGGGGATACTGGATAAGGTTACACTTACGGTTGAGTCCGGCGGTGTAGGCGGTTTCCCTGCATCGGGACCTGTGTTCGGAGCCATGATCGGTGCGGCATCCGTATACGATATGGCAAACCAGTTTGACCTTTACAACAACGGCGGACTGGATATCTGCTTCATGGGCGGCCTTGAAGTGGATCAGTACGGAAATGTAAATGCGCACAGGGGCGAAGGCGCATATGCAGGTATTGGAGGATTTGCAAATATAACGGCCAAGACGCCTGTGGTGGTATTCTGCCTTTCATTTACGGCTAAGGGACTTTTCGTTGAGGAAGAAAACGGAAAGATCGAGATAGTACAGGAAGGAAGAATTCCTAAGTTCGTGGAAAAGGTACACAGCATAAGCTTTTCGGGCAAGCGTGCACTTCAGAACGGACAGAAGGTTCTGTACGTTACGGAGAGATGTGTATTCGAACTTACACCTGAAGGACTTAAGCTGGTGGAAGTATATCCGGGAATCGATAAGGAAAGGGATATCCTATCACAGCTGCCGTTTCATGTTATAGTGTAGTGCATTAATTTAGTTTACATAATTTTTAAGGTTACAAAGGAGAAGGAATGGAAGTTAAAGACATCAGAGCACTGTATCTTAAAGTGCTGGACAACATCAAGAGTGTTATGATCGGAAGTGAGGAAGTATCATCACTCATATTTTCGTCTATGCTGGCAGGGGGACATGTACTGCTTGAGGACAATCCGGGAACCGGAAAGACAACAATGGCAAAGGTTATTGCAGAGAGTATAAACGGAGAGTTCAGACGAATTCAGTTTACACCCGACCTTATGCCTCAGGATATAACAGGACTGAATATCTTCAGTCAGAAAGATGATGAGTTCCACCTCGTAAAGGGACCTGTCTTTACCAATATCCTTCTTGCAGACGAGATAAACAGAGCAACTCCGCGTACACAGAGTGCGCTGCTTCAGGCTATGGAAGAGCGTATGGTTACTATCGACGGAGAAGATCTGGGTCTTGTCGCACCATTCATAGTTATCGCTACAGAGAACCCTATCGAGACAACGGGAACCTTCCCGCTGCCGGAGGCTCAGCTTGACCGTTTCACCATGAAACTTACCATGGGTGAGCTCAGTCTGGAGCAGGAGGCAAGCATTCTGGAGCGTTTCATTCGCGAGGAACCCCTTAAAGAGATAAAGCCGGTTGCGGAAGCTTCTGACATAGTGGAAGCCGCAGCCGTTATAAAGTCAGTTACTGTTAAGAAGCCTATCATGAAGTACATCACGGAGATTGCCGATGCTACCAGAAAGTCTTCGAAGATTTACTACGGCGTAAGTCCGAGAGCGTCACTTTCACTCATGAGAGTTTCACAGGCATTTGCCGCAATTTCAGGCAGAGATTATGTTACACCTGATGATGTAAGATTCCTGGCGCCTTATGTATTCGGTCACAGGATCGTTCCGTCATCCGGAAGTACCAACATACTTGAACTGCGTAAGCTTGTAACAGAGGTTGCCGGCACGGTTGAAGTACCGGTGGAGGACTGGAAGAACTAGGGGGGCCGTTATGCCGCTTATCACCGCGACGATATTTGTCGTTTTAATATATGTATTGCAGAAGTTGATCTATGCACGTACATGGTCTAAAGGTCTGGGCGCTTCATGCCGCTTTTCCAGAGATTTCATAGAATGCGGAGAAACAGCGGAACTTCGTATGGTGGTGGAGAACGCAAAAGCTCTGCCGCTTCCGATATTCCAGCTGAAATTCTCTGTGGAAACAGCTCTTAAATTCGCAAATATGGAAAATGCAGCCATAACCGATAAGTATTATAAGAGCGAGGTTTTTGCCCTGAAGGGAAATCAGAGAGTAACCAGAAATCTGGACTTTCTCGGCGCAAAAAGAGGCGTAGTGACCATATCCGACATAAACATGATAGTTCATGACTTCCTGATGACCACAGCTTATGCTGCCACGGTTTCGGACAGTGATACTATCTATGTATTCCCAAGAAAAAAGATGGATCTGGATTTTGATATGTTCTTCCGAGGAATAATCGGAAATATCGAAACAAGAAGAAGCCTGATAGAAGACAGGCTTACTTTTCGTGGAATAAGAGAATATCAGCCTTTTGACGGCATGAGAAGCATAAACTGGAAGCAGTCGGC
>CACZHN010000146.1 GCA_902780985.1 uncultured Lachnospiraceae bacterium
CCCTCATACAGTTTATCTTCTGATTATAATAGAAATGATGCTTCTTCTCCCACGGTGTCGCGATTACCATGGTATCCATCTCCGGCTGAATCAGCAGGATATCGCATTTGAAAGTCTTACCTTCAAAGAAATTTTTGAACTGACATCTGATACGGCGCATGCCCTTCTTAACATCAAATCTCATCCTGAGTCTCTTATCGTAATACTTCGTGACTCCCGGACCCGATGTCTGCGGAAGCCTGAACTTTCCGAGGGGGAGTGCATTTAACACGGTTTCCGTATGCTCCTTCGGCTCTTTGCCCAGCTCCAGCAGGGACACGGACTGAAGTCCGATATATCCGTTATCCGATATAGTAAATGCAGCGCCGAACTTGTCGCTCATCACTATATAATAATCCCATTCCTTCACACGCCATCTCGGCGCCTTGATCATACTCTTCTTGTAGTCCTGAACCATGGTCCTGGACCATCCCGGTTCCCTCAGATTTCCGTTCTCATCCAGAAGCAGCTGATTACCTGTAATTTCATGATTACGCCCCATAACAATATCCCCCTTGTCATGTCAATAAACTCAAGTACCTCTGGGAATAATTATATTTTTCCGCGCCCTAAAAATCAACAACTAACAACCGCTGTGTCTTCCAGACTCTGAATTCTCTTTACGGATACTATGCTTAAGGAAATGATAGCGAGGCATATTCCCGAAACTACTATTACTACGGCCGCTCCGCCTCTTACGCCTTTTCCGGTCACCTCTCCGATTCCGTCCGCAAGGACTCCCGAAAGTAGAAATGCAGCGACGTAACCCAGCTGTGATATGAAGCCTATAAATCCCCAGACTCTTCCCTGAAGCTCATCCGGAATATTTGTTCTTGCCAGATAATCCAGACAGTTGTTGGCTACCGGAAGTGTTGCGAAGAACAGGAATCCGCAAATGCATATGATAATGATATTTCCCGTCACCGCAAATCCTGCGATGAAAATTCCCGAAAGCATAAGGGATATGCTGAGCATTTTAGTGAAGTCCTTCTTTATTCCCCTAGCTCCCAGAATGATTCCCGTCACAAGCATTCCCGATGCACATACTGTTTCCGCTATACCTAATGTTTTCTCATCAGCAAAGGACAGGATAAAAGGTTCCGCCAGAATCTGGAAGGCTCCCAGGAAAAGCTGCAGTGCTGCCGTTATTAATATAAGAAGTAATAATCCTTCTCTGGAACGGATAACATCCCATCCCTCTTTCATACTTTCAAAGAAGGATCCTTTTACCTCTGCCTTCTTAGTCACGATACCTTTTCGTACCACTGCCGTTGAAATGACAGTAAGGAAAAATGTACATATATCTATAATAAGAAGTACTTTTATATCACTTACGGCAAGAAGCAGGCCCGCTATTAAAGGTGAGAACAAGTAGCGGGAGCTTCCTGCCATTGAAACAAGGCCGTTGGCCTTGGAATATTCTTCCTTAGTAAGAAGATCCGTAACCGTTGCTGTATATGCAGGATCCATCAGTGCCGAGAAGCATGAGCTTATCGCTACTCCCACATAGATCTGCCAGAGAGCCGCCTCTCCTCTCATCATACATAACAGGATATATACAACTCCCAGTCCCGAACATCCGTCTCCGATCATCATGAGAAGTCTTCTGTCATATCTGTCCGCAAGAACTCCCGCAGGAACCTGAAGTATAAGCAAAGGAAGAAATCCTATCAATCCCATAAGCGCCATACTTGCTGCACTTCCCGTCTTCTGGAAAATGTAAATACTGAGACCAAAGTTGGTCAGTCCCCCGCCTATACTTGATACCAGCTCTCCGAACCAGAGGAGCATGAACTTTTTGTAATTAGATGCTGTTTTCATAAACTTAACCTCACATTTCTTTCTGATATAAAGTATAGGCCTCTTAAGGAATTTAGTCTTAATCCCAACCTTATATGTTTCTTAATTCTTTCTTAACTGAAAAACCGCGCGGCTTACACTGATGTAAACCGAGCGGCTTTTCGTTCCCCTATAAATACTTTTAGCTAAATGATCTTATTAAAAGTTTACTACTTCTGGAGCAGCTGTAAATGAGCTGAATGTTGCTGTTGCATTCTGAATATAGAATACTTCTGTATTTCCGTCATCCTCAGAATACATATGTCTGAGATCAGGATATGCATCCAGCATGGAAGCTCTGGCTTCTCTTCTGTCGTCCTCTACAAGCTCGCCTGCAACTCTGAGCCATGCACCGTCCTTGAATGCACAGATCTCTGCCTTAGGATTTGCATGAAGCTGCTTGGAAACCTCCTTTACCTTACCTGTCTGGATGTAAAGCTTTCCGTCGAATATATTTACGGTTCCGAAAGGTCTTACCCTCGGCTGATCACCATCAACAGTAGCAAGATAATAAGTTCCGGCGCTCTTAAGAAATTCGTATACCTTTTCCATTTGTTACGTAGTCTCCCTTCTATATATATAATATGAATTTATTATACACTGAAGAGATTATTATATCTATTTCTTTATTCAGCTTCTGAATGCCTCAGAAGCGTACCTTAGTTAATCTTCCGTAATCATCTCCACAGGTCTCAGCATTCTGACCTTCAGCCCCGAAACACCCGATGCCACAAGTGCCACCGCAAATATTCCTACTATAGTTAATGCTATCCAGATAAAAGAGATATTAAACTCAAGACTTGTTATTCCGAACATTGAGAATATGGACTTGCTCATAGCTTTACCAACATGCTTTGATATTGCCGCACCGACAAGCATCCCTGCTATGATTGCCGGTACATTTGACATCATTATCTGAGCGATCAGCTGACCGGATGTCATACCGAGGGCTTTACTTATGCCCATTCCGCGCCACTCCTTCACTATTTTTGCCCTTATAACAAGCGACTCTACGAATATTACTATCAGGACTGTGATCAAAGAGATCACCATGCAGAGAATCCTCATAGAGCTGCATACTACTCCCATTGTTCCTTCCATCTGCTTGGAAATATCTATTACATTAAACGAAGTATCATGTTTTTCTTCTATCTTATCTATTTCTTTCTTCAGGTCATCATATGACATTCCGTCGGTCTGGATCATATTTTCATAGCCCTTCGTACCTGTTAAGATCTTATCTCCGCCTTCTTCCGTCATATAAACCAGTCTGCCCATATGGTCCATTCTCTGGAATAATCCGGTAACAAGATACTCGGCTGATTTTCCCGCAAATTCCAGTTCTACCACTTCACCGCATTTCACATTCAGATCCTCTGCAGCTGCCGTGGTCAGCAGAATCTCATTATCATGTTTTGCTATTCTTCCTTCAACAATCGTAAGAACGGTTGTATCTTCTATATTTTGAAATACATAGGTATGTATACTCTGTACTTTATCCTTTCCTTTTGCGTTTACATCCAATTGAGAATAGGTAAGAACATTTGTAACTCCGTCGATTTCTCTTAATTCATCGGCTATCCGCTCTGTTGTACCGACATCCGCCGTACCGATTTCAAATCCGAGAAGTGTTAAGAGCTGCTGCGGATCCGAGCCGTAATTGTCATACATTCCGAATCCGATCAGCGCCGCCGTAGTAATGATAGTCACGATGATCACCATTACTATCGTTCTTCCAAGACCGCCTACCGTATCTTTAAGAGATACAACCGCAGGAATAGGAAGCGGTGTCTTCTCAAATGCGAAATAGTTCTTCTTATAATTATGTGTATTGATTCCGCCTCTTAAAGCATCCAGTACGGTAACCTTCTTATATGCTCTGCTGATCAATCTGCTTACAAGGAATATCACTAATACCGGAGCGACTATGGTTATTACAGCTGCCAACACGCTTATCGGCTGATTCCATTCAAGGCCCAGAGCGAGACACAGCACCTGACCGAACTTATCAAATGTAAGAATAGCCGCTATCGTACCCATTACGGATCCCAGAAGAGATACAGCCACTATCTGAAATGAAAGAGCCCCTCTCAGTTCTCTTACGGTATATCCGCTGGCCTCAAGTATTCCGGTATTCTTCATATTTCTGTTGATGAAGTTCTTTATACTGAATGAAATGATAACTATTGATATTACGGTTATGATCACAGCGAAAAGAAGTACTATACCCATTATTATAAGAGGTACAAACTGTGCTCCGCCCCTCATCATCTGCCAGTTTACACAGAGATAATCCGTACTGTAATGTTTCTCAGGATTTGCCTCCATATATGAATCAAGTAATTCTTTATAACTGTCCGTAACTTCTTTTTCCATATCCATGGTTGTATAATCACTACTCAGATACGACTCATCCATTACGCCTTTATTATCGTAGTAGTCGGCTACCAGTGTCGGATTCTCATCTCTTAAAGTGTTAAACATCGTATCTGATACAAATACATAGTAAAGGGTTATATTAAGTGTTGAACTGAAATACGGATCCGATGTATATCCTGCTACATTAAAATCGTATACATTATCTCCCAGCTTGATATTCATGGTGTCGCCTATCTTATAGGCAGACTTAAGGAACAGCGGCAGAACTATATCATTATCGCCGTACTTATCTCCGTCAGGGAGATCATTCATATATGTAGGATTTTCACTCATATTATTAACGAGCATGCGATACTGACCGTATTCCGTGTCTTTTCCGTTCTTATGCTCTGCCGACTGAATATCGAGACAATGCGTACTCTCAAAGTCAATCATATACTTATGATCCCTGACAGCCTTTTCAATACACTCTCTTTCATCTTCGGAAGAAAAGCTGAAAAGTCTGAAATGCGCTCCGTTTACTTCATCGAATCTTTTATCCAAAACTCCGCCCATTCCAAACAAAGCGGCTAAAGAATCAAAGATCAGATATGCAGCAATAAATGTAAGGATGAAGAAGGTGAGCATATCGCCTTTCTGCTTCTTTATGTTGTTTTTTGCGATTACAAATAATCTGTACATTTTATTCTCCTTTGACTTCTAGCTACGCCGCCTGCCCGCACAGGCACCCCCGTGCCATGGGCTCGACTGCTAAGGCAGTCGTGTCGATTCCTTAAGCAATCGTGGTCTCTACCATCCCTGCTCCTGCAGAAAATCTTTAAGTCTTCTGTGTCTTTCCAGTGCCTGCTCCCTATTCGGATTCTTTTCATCTTTATAATCTCCCGCATAAGGTCCCAGATCTATCTCATCTGCAATAACTCCGTCCGCAAGGTAGATTACCCTGTGGCCTCTTTCCGCTGCGGATATGGTATGGGTTACCATTACGATGCTCTGTCCTTCATTATTAAGATCTGTCATGATGTCCAGAACATTTGTTGTGTTCTGTGAATTAAGTGCTCCGGTAGGTTCATCAGCAAAAAGTATTTCCGGATCGTTTATAACTCCTCTTACCACCGCAACTCTCTGCTGCATACCGCCTGAAAGCTGTGCCGGGAACTTCCTGCAGTCCGATTCTCCTATTTCGACTCTTGCCAGAAGCTTCTTTGCCTTCTCCGCCAGGGCTTTTCTATCCTTATTCTTAAGCAGGCCGCTTATCATTACATTGTCCAGTGCGCTCATGGTGTCATTCAGATAATTCTGCTGGAATACGAATCCCGCATGATCTCGTCTGAAGATTGCAAGCTTATCATTTGAAAACTTAGATATCTCAATTCCCGCAGCCCCTGCGGCTCCCTTACCGAGCTTTCCCGGATTCTCTACATTATATGTAATGGTTCCCAGTGTCGGTCTGTCCATTCCCGAAAGTGCATATAATAATGTACTTTTACCGGAACCGGAGTTACCCATGATGACAGTAAAGTCTCCTTTATATATAGAAATGTCCAGATTTTTCAATACATGCTGCTGTACAGACTCATTTGAAAATGTTTTCGAAAGGTCTTTTGCTGTTAAAATCACTTCTTTTGACTTCTTTTCCGCAGATTTTGTCATAATATATTCTCCTCTGAAATGAAATTCATGGTATTTGTCATTTGTTGCTATCAGTATACAGCGTTTTTTTTGCAAAATCTTAATCTCATCCTTGTTTAAACCTTAATTAATCCTTAAATGTAACATTTGCACAATTAACAAAAATTGTCGTGTTTTATCAAAAAATCCACTTCCGTCAATAAAATATCGGCTTTTTAAAGCCCCTTTGTACACTTTGAATAAGTTTCCGGCACTTTGGAAACGTTCGTTTTTTGTGCATCTTGTACACTATTTTAAAATATATTGACACATTGCACAAACTTCACAATAAAAGCAATTTAAGAAAAATAAATAGCAATTTTCGAAAAGCAAAGATAAAAATTTCGTGTTAGTATTCGTTCTCGAAAAGGACAAATAAGAGGAGGAAAGAAAAATGAAGAAGAGTTTTGTAAAAACAGTTTGTGGTATTGTTTTAGCAGGTATGATGCTTGCTTCTACAGGATGCGGAATGTCTGGGACATCTGCAAAGGATTCAACAAGAGAGAACAGCGCTAACGTAGTTGAAGCATCTGACGGAGAGCTTTTCTCAGATACAACACTTGATGCTAAGCAGGTTATGGTTTGTGGAAAGATCTATGAAATCCCATTTAACTACAGCAAGGTATCAAAGCAGCTTACACTTAGAGAAGAAATGACAGAGAAGTTCAACGTTAAGGTTCCTGCAAAGGGAACAATGAGCAACATCTTCCTTGATGTAGCAGGTCAGGAAGGTGCTTATATCACAGTTAAGCTTCAGAATACATATACAACAGATGAGCTTCCAAAGCTTTGTAACATCGCAGGAATTAAGATCTCAGCTGATCATTGCGACAGCTCAGTAATCTCACTTCCTTCAGGAATCACAATCGGTTCATCAGCATACGAGATCACAGGATGCTATGGTGACCCTGACAAGACAATCGATGAGAAGGGCAGCTTCGAGTACGTTTACCAGAAGGGTGATGTAACATATTCATTCTCCTTCTCAGCAGACGGTGAAGGATGCCAGGCTATCGACATCGACTACAATGGACAGTAAATCAAACTTAACTAAATTTTGCTAAATACCCTCACATATATAAAACCCTCAAAAAAGCCGCAACGGATTTCAAATATCTGCTGCGGTTTTTTCATTGTATACGTTCAAAACTTAGGTAAAACAAAAAGAATCGCAGTGCTCTCACACCGCGATTCTTTTTAGTTACCGAAATGCAGGACATTCAGAAGTAATATCCAGCTCATTCCGTAATATGTTACGACTGCTACAAGGTCGTTTACTGTTGTGATAAGTGGTCCCGATGCAACTGCCGGATCAACCTTAATTCTTTTAAAGAACAGCGGGATAAGTGTTCCCACCGCACTTGATATTACCATCGCCAGAAGAAGCGAAAATCCGATACATCCCGATACCGCAAAGGAAAATCCGAATTCTTTTCCCTTTACAAACATTATATAGAAACCTACAAGTACAAATGATATGGTTCCCAGAAGCAGTCCGTTGCACAGACCCACTCGCATTTCCTTGGTAACAAGATGTCCTTTTTGCTTAAATGTAAGGTTTTCATCCATCAGTACTCGGATGGTTACAGCCAGCGACTGGGTTCCTACATTTCCGGCCATGTCCAGGATCAGTGACTGGAACGCCATGATAAGTGTTAACTGAGCAACTACCTTATCGAACAGGCTTACCACACTTGATACCACCATGCCGAGCCCCAGGAGAATTACCAGCCACGGGAGTCGCTTTCTCATACTCTGCCCCAGCGGTTCCTGCAGATCTTCTTCCGCAATAAGACCTGCCAGCTTAGCATAATCTTCACCCATCTCATCATCCACAACTTCGATGATGCTCTGGGATGTGATGATTCCCAGGACTTTATTCATGTTATCAAGTACCGGAATATAACTTTCGGAATAATCCTTCAATCTTTCGATACAGTCATCGATGGTCTCATTGGCATATACATACGGGAAGGATGTAACTATCAGGTCATCCAGCGGAACCGTATTTCTTGCCACAATCAGATCCTTCAGATCGATGGCGCCGCAGAACTCATCGTTGTCATCTACCACAAAAAGTGTGGAAATGTTATCGTTATCTTCTGCCTGTCTGATAAGCTCGCTCATGGCCTGCTTAACAGTCAGGTTTTCTTTTATAATTATACAGTTGGTAGTCATGTGACTACCGATTTCATCTTCATCAAAGGAAGCAAGAAGCCTGATTTCCTTCTGAATCTCGGGATTGATCGAGTCAATGATCAGAACTCTCTTCTCTTTATCTATTTGATGAAGAACATTTGCTGCCGTATCCGTCTCCATTTCGGAAACAACCGCAGCCGCTTTACGGATATCCATCTCATTCAGATATTCGCCGGCGTCATCTTCATCTATGTATTCGAATATCTCCGCAAGCATTTCCGGATTACTGATCCTGTAGAGCTTTTTTCTTTCCTGCGCATTGAGCACACCAAAAACTCCTGCGATATCATTCGCATGGTAATCTTCTATCTTGCTGAGTATTAATCTGGGGGAACTGTTTCCTCTGATGATGTCGAGAATCTCCGCCTCGTAGTCCGGCCTTTCGGAAGTAACTTCAGGTGCCGCAGCCGGGGATTCTTCTTGTACTGATGCGTTGTTTAATACTTCGTCTTCCATTTTACCCTCCGCTGTTCTCATATAATGTGAGTTTTTTGCAGAGTCAAAATAGGCTTATTTAGAAATGTATACTTAAACTGAAAGTGAACGCAGTTGGCCTATGGCAAACCGCATCGACTTCGATATTATGCATACACGATCGCCCGTCTGACCCGTGACTGTCACCGTTTGCCACTACATTCACCTCCCTTGTTATTGGTTTATTCAACTCAATAATTATCGCACTATATATGGTATGTGTCAACCTTGTAAAGGGAATTTACAAACAAAAAAATCAGTCCCCTAAACGCAGCTGTGGCAGTGGAAAAAGCACATCCCACTGCCACAACTGTTCTTTCTAATTATTGTTGTTTTTTCTATTCTTTATGAAGGAGATTATTGAATAGATACTATAACCAACTGCGCATGCTAGAAAGAAAATACCTATTATGATGAATATTGTCTTATGTTCTGATTCGCCTGAGCTCGTCAGAAGCATGAAACCAAGATAAACTATATACGCTGCAACCAGCAGCTTACAAATAAATTTTGTCAGATCTTTATCATTCATCAATTAATTCCTTTTGCCCGTAAAAGAAGATTTATCATCAAGACTTTCCTGTCTTGTGGTTTGAAACTACGTCGAATACTACGGCTACGAGGAGAACTGCTCCCTTAACAACATACTGCCACTGATCAGGCAGACCGTAGATTGACATACCCTGGTTGATAACACCGAGGAGGATAGCACCGATCATGATTCCAGGAACTGTACCTGATCCACCGTATGCAGAAGCACCACCGATGAAACATGAAGCGATAGCGTCCATCTCATAAGAGTTACCCATGTTACCGTCAACAGAACCGATACGTGATGCAACGAGGAGTCCTGAGAAGCCTGCAAGGAAGCTCATAAGGAAGTATGCCCAGAAGTAAACCTTTCTAGGATCGATACCTGAAAGCTTTGTAGCCTTCTCGTTACCACCTACTGCGTAGAAGTAACGTCCGAAAACTGTTGATGATGTAAAGAATGCGAATATAAGTACTACTACAAGGATCCAGATAAGCATTACAGGAATACCCTTGTACTGTGAAAGCTTAATTGCATAAAGTACGATGAGTACATCGATTATAATTATCTTAACATATGAACCTACAGCTGAACCTGCGATTCCCTGCTTCTTCTTCTTTGCATTACTGATTACTGTATAAATAAGAAGTGCAACTGCAACTACTATACCAACAGCGATTGCTGATTTACAATTTCCCTTCTCATCAAAACCAGAAATCTGGATATAAGATGTGAAGAGGTTGTTGAACTTATCGTTCATAACACTGATTGTTCTTGAATCAAGTACGACTCTTGCAAGACCTCTGAAGAGGAACATACCTGCAAGTGTACAGATAAACGGTGGAATATGGATATAACCGATAAGCCAGCCCTGCCATACACCGATTACAACTGAAACTGCAAGTGAAACAACTATTGCAAGGAATGGGCTCTTACCCATATCCATGATCTTTGCAGCAAGTGCTGCAGAAAGACAAAGTGTAGAACCTACAGACAGGTCTACGTTACCACCGGTCAGAATACAAAGGAGCATTCCACATGCCATTACAAGTACATAAGCATTCTGAAGCAGGAGGTTTGAAATGTTCTGAGCCAGAACAAGTTTTCCATCGGTAAGTATGGTAAAGAATATGAATACTACTACCAGTGCCAATACCATGGTATATTTTTTAATAAATGATTTGACCTTCATTCTCCGTACGCCTCCTTATATGTTGTTTTTGTGAGAAAGTATAGCACCCATGATCTTCTCCTGAGTAGCTTCCTCGGCCTTGAATTCGCCGACTATCTCACCTTCATTCATTACATAGATACGGTCGCACATTCCGAGAAGCTCTGGAAGTTCTGATGAAATCATAACAACCGCCTTACCCTGAGCAACCATTTCGTTCATGATACAGTAGATCTCATACTTAGCACCGACATCGATACCTCTTGTCGGTTCGTCCAGTATAAGAACATCCGGTTCTGCAAACATCCACTTGGAAAGAAGAACCTTCTGCTGATTACCACCGGACAGATTTCCTACCGCCTGATCAACACTTGGCGTCTTGGTCTTCATTGCCGCAACATATTCCTGTGCTACTTTCTTCTCTTTAACAAAATCTATAACACCGTTCCTGGCAATCTTTTCCATCTTAGCCATTGTGGTGTTTTTTGCTATAGTATCTGAAAGCACAAGTCCGTTTGTTTTTCTATCCTCTGTAACATAAGCAAGTCCATGTGCTATGGCATCATGCTCATTCTTCAGATGAACCTCTTTACCTCTTATAAATTCCTTTCCGGAAATGTTACTTCCGTAACTCTTTCCGAAGAGTGACATTGCAAGTTCTGTTCTTCCGGCTCCCTGCAGACCAGAGAAACCGATTATCTCACCCTTATGAACCTTGAAGTTAACCTTCTTGTCCATACATTTTTCAGTATAAACAGGGTGATATACTGTCCAGTCTCTAGCTTCAAGTATAACTTCCTGACCTACATTATGCTCACGTGATGGGAATCTGTTAGTAAGCTCACGACCAACCATTCCCTTGATGATTCTGTCTTCATCAATGTTGTGATCGGCATTATC
>CACZHN010000147.1 GCA_902780985.1 uncultured Lachnospiraceae bacterium
TTAATGGAAGATATACTTAAGGCAGAAAAAATTAAAAAGTCCTATGGTGAGAAGCAGGTTCTGGGGGACATTTCCATGCACCTTGGGAAAGGGGAACTGGTGTGTATTCTCGGTGTGAGCGGTGTGGGTAAGACCACGCTGTTTAACGTGCTTTCGGGGCTGGTTCCTGCGGATGAGGGAAAGGTATATATCGGCGGTGAAGATGTTACCGGCGAGACGGGGCATATAAGTTACATGCTTCAGAAGGACATGCTGCTTCCTCATAAGAAGGTGATCGACAATGTGAGCCTTCCGATGGTGCTGTCGGGAAAGAGCAAGAAAGAAGCCAGAGAGTATGCGGCTCAGTTCTTCAAGCAGTTCGGACTGGAGGGTACGGAGTATAAGTATCCGGTCCAGCTGTCCGGAGGTATGAGACAGAGAGCGGCGCTGCTAAGAACTTATCTCTGCGGTAAGGATGTGGCGCTTCTGGATGAACCGTTCAGCGCACTGGATACCATTACAAGAGCATCGGTGCATGAGTGGTATCTGTCGGTAATGGACGACATACATTTATCTACGCTTTTCATAACACACGATATAGACGAAGCTATACTTCTTTCGGACAGGATCTACATCCTGAAGGGAAGCCCGGCTTCTCTCACCGATGAGATCGTCATAAGCGAACCGAAACCGAGAAATAACGATTACATATTGACTCAGGAATTCCTCGATCATAAGAGGAAGATAAGAAGTCTGTTGTGAAAAATGGCACTCTGGGACGGGGGTTAAGTGGTCAAAATGACCACTTACCCCCCGTCCCAGAGTGCCATTATTATTTGTCCTCTACGAAGAGGGTGCGGTATTCACCGGGGGCCATGCCCTTTTCGCGGTGGAATACGCGGTTGAAGCTTGGGATGCTCTGGAAGCCCGAAAGCATCGCGACTTCGGTAAGTGTCATATCATTCTGGGATAGCAGCTCGGTGGCTTTCTCGAGTCTGACTGTGTTAAGCCATTTGCTGTAATTCATTCCCGTTACGTTTTTGAATATTCTGGAGAAGTAATCTCGGCTGATGCCGGCCTTCTCGGCCATGGCGCCCTGAGACAGGTCGTCGGCGGTGAGATTATTCTTTATATAATCCGTAACCATTGCCATTCGGTACATTACATCATCCGTATATCCACTTCTTGGATCGGAACCCAGCTCCGGTGCGAATTCTTCTCTGTGCTCGTCCAGTGCCAGCATAAACTGCATCAGAAGTATGCAGCAGCGAAGTTCCTTGTCCTTATTTTCACCCATGAAGAAGTCTCTCATCTTATATGTAAGATCCCTCAGTTCCGCCGCAAGTTCCGGATGGGCTGCCTTGCTTACCACATGAAGGTTTTTATAAAAATGCATGATTCTCTGAAGATCGAAGAGCGTGTTCATGAACGCATTGCTGAACTGGATGACAAGAGAGTGCTCTCTGTCCGCGTCCAGGATCTCATGCATTTCCATAGGCCACACGAGAACAAAGTCGCCTTCCGAAAGATCGTAGGTGTCCTGATTGACCCTGTATATATTTGTCTTTCCGGGACCGACCAGAAGAATCTCGCCGTAAGAATGCCAGTGCATATGATAGCTTCGTTCCTTGTAGCCTGTGGTTAAATTGAAAGCGCTTATATTGTCGAAACCGTAATTTTCATACTGACTGTAATCCATAACGTTATCCTTTCCGAGAATAAAACTTATATTATTATAACATTTAAAATCCTCCGATGTTATAGTAAAAAAATAACAAAAGTTGATAAAAGTTATGTCAATTTTTGAGAAGAGAAAGTTGCTGAAGGGAAGTATATTACTAAAACAAATAATCGTTAACCTTGGTATTTTTAGGATGGGTGGTTTTATGAATAAAAATACAACTGACATGACAGTGGGAAGCCCGGTCAGACATCTTCTGCTTTTTGCCATTCCGGCTCTTATAGGAAATATATTCCAGCAGATCTACAACCTGGCGGATTCCATTATCGTAGGAAATATAATCGGTGCGGATGCGCTGGCGGCAGTCGGTGCGACGGCGTCCATTACATTTCTCTTCTTTGCGTTGTGCAACGGTATAAGCGGCGGAGGAGGTATCATCGTCTCGCAATACTACGGCGCTCATGATGAGAAAAGTGTAAAGGTCTGCATAACAAATACGGGACTTATCATGATCATATTTCCGATTGTTTTCGGTTCTGTCGGATTTGTCTCGGCGCCGGCACTGCTGAATCTGCTTGAGACTCCGCAGAACATTCTGGCGGATGCCACCATGTATGTGCGTTTCATGTGCGTGGGACTGCTGTTTTCGTCAATCTACAATTTCCTGTCGGCGATTCTGAGAGCACTGGGAGATTCCAAGACTCCGCTGTACTTTCTGATCGTATCGACGATAATAAATGTAATCCTGGATATCACATTCGTATACTTCTTCAGAATGGGTGTCATGGGAGCGGCTCTGGCAACGGTAATAGCACAGTTTGCATCGGCGCTTTCCTGCGGTATTTATGCATATGTGAAGAATCCGTTATTCAGGATAGAGAGAAGAGAAATGGTCATTTCTTTAAAGATGATCTCAAGAGTTATAAAGCTGGGAGTTCCTATGTCTCTTCAGTTTGCAATGATCGCGGTTTCATCCATGGCGGTTCAGCGTATAGTTAACTCCTACGGATCTACGGTAGTTGCCGCATTTACGGCTACGGGAAGGATCGAGCAGTTTATACATATGCCTTATCAGACACTGGGTGCATCACTTGCGACTTTCACCGGACAGAATTACGGTGCGAAGAAATTCGACCGTGTTTATACGGGATACAGAAAAGCACTTGTTATAATGACTATCATTACAGTGGTAATGCTTTTCGTGATGCAGTTCTTCGGAGGAATCATTACGGCACTGTTCATACCTGAACAGGAAGTTATCGAACTCGGAAAGATGGGACTCAGGATAACAAGTCTTTTCTATTTTACACTGGGAATGATCTACGTGGTACGAGGAGTGCTTACGGGCGTGGGAGATGCGTTCTTTGCACTGTTCAACGGAATCGTGGAAGTAATAGGAAGATTCACTATTCCGATCCTTCTTACATCATATATGGGAATGGGACCTACAGGTATATGGGTTTCATCGGGTATCGTTTGGGCTATCAGCGGATTTACGGCATGGCTTAGGTATTACTATCATCTTCACAGAAAAGTTTTTGCAGCAGAGCTTCCTAAGAAAGTCATTATATAGGATGATTTATAATTCTCCTTAATTTTTATAATGGTGGTATCTACTGCGACAGGCGCAGTTTTAACTAATGTCGCTATTATGGGTGAAGGAGGATTCTATGGACGATAACATGAACAATCAGGGTTACGATCCGCAGCAGTACGGCCAGCAACAGTATGATCCGAACCAGCAGTACGCACAGCAGGGTTACGATCAGAACCAGTATGCACAGCAGTACGGCCAGCAGGGTTACGACCAGTATCAGCAGTACGGTCAGCAGAGCTACGATCAGACTCAGCAGTATGCACAGCAGGGTTACGATCAGTCCCAGCAGTACGCACAGCAGTACAGCCAGCAGAGTTACGATCAGACTCAGCAGTACGGTCAGCAGAGTTACGATCAGACTCAGCAGTACGGTCAGCAGAGTTACGATCAGACTCAGCAGTATGGTCAGCAGAGTTATGACCAGACTCAGCAGTACGGCCAGCAGAGTTATGAACAGACTCAGCAGTATAATCAACAGGCAGCACCGCAGCAGCCGTCTATGCAGTATAACCAGCCGCAGAAATCGGACGTTACTGCACCTGCACCTGTACCTCCGGCAGCTCCGGGTGGAGATGAGCCGAAGAAGCCGGTCAATAAAGCATTTATCATATGCCTTGTAACGGGAGTTGTACTTGCCGTTGCGGCATTGCTTCTTCTCTTTGTATTCGATATATTCGGATGGAAGAAGGGCGGCGCGGGAGATGCAAGGCAGAGTGCTCAGGCATTTCTGGATGCTTATTCAAGCCTTGATGCAAATGCAATGGTTGAAACTCTTGCTCCGGAATTCAAGGAAAATCTCGCAGCCAGCGGAATGGGCTCTTCCGTAGACGATATTCAGGCTATGCTTGATGAGCTTAAGGCTTTCAATATCAAGTTCACCGACAAGAAGGTGGGCGAACCTGAAACGCTGAGTGTTGATGAAGCAAAAGCAGCCATTCAGGAACAGTCAGGATTGGACGTAAAGGCCAAGGAAGCCGCAAAAGTAAGATGCTCCATGACAATGAATATGGAGTTTATGGGTGAATCTTTAGATGAGTCTGTAGCATTTGATCTTATCTGTGTCAAGCAGGGAAAGAAATGGTATATCGCTTCATTCGAAGAGACGGAAACAGAGATTGAACCTGACACAGAAGACTATACAACAGATATAACAGAAGATTTTACCGAAGATACAACAGAGGATTCGGGAACGGATCCGGTAACACCGACAGTTACAGGCGACGGACTTGATGCAGCTCTTTGGACATGGGGATACGACCAGGATACATGGAGCTACAAAGAGGACAAGTTCAGGGATTCCGAAAAACAGTCATACATTTTAATGGGAATTCCTTCAGCAGACGATCCTGAGAAGTACAGTGTTACGATCGAAGTCGATGCAAGAGTCGGCGATACATACTCCTTCAGAGACGACCTCTGGACATACGGAGTAGACGAACATGATTATGTAGACGGAAATGTAGATACAGTAACCGTTGCAGGTGTTGACTTCTTAATGAACGAAGGTAAATACTGGGGCAGTGACTGCAAGACATATTTCCAGCGTCTTGAGGGTCCGGGGGAGACTATCAAGATCAGAGTTTTCGGTGATCTCGATGATCCTGCTATTCAGCCGGCACTGGATTCTCTCACATTTAAGGTTACGGATATAGGCAACGTAGACGGACCTTGGTACTGGGAAGGCGAACCGTTCGACTGTGAAGCAAAGACGGTTAACGTAGGAAACTTTGAAGTTACATCACATCTTTATAAGATGTCCGATCCGTTCATAACACATGAGACCTTCGAGCACAGCATAGCTTATGCTGACGATCATATCTATATCCTCAGTGGGGATGTAGTTCGCAAGTATGCTATCGGTGAGACAGGTATCGAACTCGAAACCGAGTATCCGCTGGATACCGAGTATAAGAGAATAGTATCAACAGAGGACGGAAGGCTGTTCCTTACAGGATTCTCAAAGCATCTGGTTGAGTGGAAAGACGGAGAGATCGTTACAGAGTATAAGAGTGACGCAAAACTGGATTATGTATGTATGGATCCTACAGGTTCCTTCGGTATCTCATACTTCACATCGGGTGAGAAGTGTTCTAAGGTTACACTTTCCGGTGAGAACGTTACAGTAACAGAGATGCCTTTCAAAGAGGTTGGAACCATCATGCACCTTAACGTAAGCAAGGATCATATCTTTGTATGCGGTTCATCTTCGGATGAGGAAGAGAAGGGACATAAGGTATTTGTATATGACACAGACGGTAACTTCCAGATGAAGCTTGAAGGTGCCGATGCCGATCATAATCTCGGCTCTATCACATATATGGCAGATGTTGACGGCGGATTTATCGGAATGGACGGAAACCTTCGTGACATAGTATTCTGGGACAGCGAAGGCAACAATCTCGGCAAGGCCGAAGACAAGGATCTGTTCGGTACAAAGTACCCATGGTTCTGTGACAGCGTGCTTACTCCGCAGGGAAGTATCTTCACTGTAATAACCGATGAACGCCAGGATAAATCGGCGGATGAAGTGGTTGTTTTCCAGTTAAACGGCTTCTAAAAGGGACTCCGGAATTAACAGTTTCTTAATATTTACTTTACAAATCCATAGAATGTGTTATAATTACAAGGATTATGGGCTGGAATAGCCTGTGATCCTTGTATTTATTTTACGCAAAAAAACCAAGGAAGATTGTTAAAGATGGAACAATACGTCATAAAAGGTGGCGTTCATCTTGAGGGTGAGGTTGTAATAGCAGGAGCCAAGAATGCGGCATTAGGTATTCTTGCGGCAGCGATTATGACCGAGGATGAATGCACTATTGAAAATGTACCATACGTTTCAGATACAATTACACTTCTGAAGGCTATTGAGAATATAGGAGCTTCAGTTAAATATATTGACAAG
>CACZHN010000148.1 GCA_902780985.1 uncultured Lachnospiraceae bacterium
GAGTGGGCAGGTGCTCAGGCATTTTCATCATTTGATACTTACCTTGCTCCTTTCATCAAGATTGATAATCTTACACAGAAGGAAGTAAAGCAGTGCATACAGTCCTTCATCTTCGGTGTTAATACACCTTCAAGATGGGGCACACAGTCACCATTCACAAACATTACTCTTGACTGGACAGTTCCAAGAGATATGAGAGATGAACAGTGCTGGATCGGCGGTAAGCAGGTTGACTTTACTTACGGCGAGTGCCAGAAGGAAATGGATATGGTAAACAAGGCCTTCATCGAGATCATGATCGAAGGTGACGCTAACGGACGTGGATTCCAGTATCCTATTCCTACATACTCAATCACAAAGGACTTTGACTGGAGCGAATCAGAGAACAACAAGCTTCTCTTCGAGATGACAGCTAAGTACGGAACACCTTACTTCTCAAACTACATCAACTCAGACATGGAACCGAGCGATGTAAGAAGTATGTGCTGCCGTCTCAGACTTGACCTCAGAGAGCTTCGTAAGAAGTCAGGTGGTTTCTTCGGTAGTGGTGAGTCAACAGGTTCTGTAGGTGTTGTTACTATCAACCTTCCAAGAATCGCTTACCTGGCTAAGGACGAGGCTGATTTCTATGCAAGACTTGATCGTCTTATGGACATTTCAGCAAGATCTCTTAAGACAAAGAGAACAGTTATAACAAAGCTTCTTGATACAGGACTTTATCCATACACAAAGAGATATCTTGGAACATTCAACAACCACTTCTCAACAATCGGTCTTATCGGTATGAACGAAGTTGGTCTTAACGCAAGATGGCTCAAGAAGGATCTTACAAACCCTGAAACACAGAAGTTTGCAGTAGACGTACTGAATCACATGAGAGAGCGTCTCAGTGATTATCAGGAAATGTACGGAGACCTCTACAACCTTGAGGCTACACCGGCTGAGTCTACAACATTCAGATTCGCAAAGCATGACAAGGAAGAGTTCCCTGATATTATCACAGCTAATATGAACGGAACACCTTACTATACAAATTCCTCACATCTTCCTGTTGGATATACAGATGATATATTCGCAGCTCTTGATGTTCAGGATAACCTTCAGACACTTTATACATCAGGAACAGTTTTCCATGCATTCCTCGGAGAGAAGCTTCCTGACTGGAAGGCAGCTGCTAACCTTGTTCGTAAGATTGCAGAGAATTACAGACTTCCATACTATACAATGTCACCTACATACTCAGTATGTAAGAACCATGGCTATATCGTAGGCGAGGTTCCTGTATGTCCTGACTGTGGTGAGAAGACTGAGGTTTACAGCCGTATCACAGGTTACTATCGTCCGGTTCAGAACTGGAACGACGGTAAGACACAGGAGTTCAAGGATCGTGTTGTTTACGATATCCAGAGAAGCAAGCTGACACATGACGGCCCTATGAAGACTATCGAGTACAAGGAGTCTGCAGTAGCAAATGCAGCACCTAAGGCTGAGACAGTTCAGGAGAAGGCTTCCGATACAGAAGTAGCTTCAAGCAACGGACTTCCTACAATGTACACAAAGGATCATTGTCCTAAGTGTAAGGGAGCAGAGCAGAGATTCCGTCTCTCAAACATCGAGTACAATGAAGTTAACTGCTCACAGAACATGGATATCGCAAGAGAACTGAATATCCTTCAGACACCGACTATCATTGATCCGGACGGAACAAGATACGAAGGTGACAACGCAGCAGTAGAGTGGATGAAAGCACATAACAAGTAAACAGGGTGATATTATGTACGACATAATCATTATCGGCGGTGGGCCTGCAGGGCTCACCGCTGCTGTATACGGACTTCGTAACGGAAAGTCCGTATTTATAATTGAAAAAAGCGTATTCGGCGGTCAGATCGTTAACTCGCCGAAGGTAGAGAATATTCCGGGTTTTGATTCCATCAGCGGTGATGATTTCGCTGATAAGTTCCTTGATCAGGCTATGAAGCAGGGAGCTAAGATGACTCTTGAAGAGGTTACATCTGTTGAAAAGACCGGGGATTCTTTTAGTGTGAAAACTCTTGAGGGAGGTACCTACGAAGGAAGAACAGTTATCCTGGCTACAGGTACCACACACAGACTTCTGGGACTTCCGGGAGAAGAGGAGCTTATCGGCAACGGTATCAGCTTCTGTGCCGTATGTGACGGCGACTTCTACAGAGATAAGACAGTAGTTATGATCGGAGGAGGAAACTCTGCATTTGTAGAGGCAAACCTTCTTGCTGAGATAGTGGATAATCTTATCATGCTTCAGGATATGCCTTACTTTACAGCAGATCAGAAGTCACAGGAACAGTTGTTTTCACATGAAAATGTAGAGGCTCACGTGAACACCAAGGTGCTCGGTTACGTGACCGAAAACGGAAAGATCACGGGAGTTAAGTATGAGGAATCCGGTGAAGAAAGACTTGCGGAATGTGATGGGGTATTTCTTGCGGTCGGACTGGTTCCGTGTAACGATGCATTTACACATCTTGCTGAAACAAATCCTGCCGGATATTTTGTTTCTTCAGAGAATTGTGATACAATGACTCCGGGAGTTTTCGTAGCAGGAGACTGCAGAGCTAAGTCTCTCAGACAGGTTGCTACAGCCTGCTCCGACGGCGCACGTGCCGCTGTTGCAGCATGTGAGTTCCTGAGATAAGGGAACTGTCGTAGGGGTTACGGACAGGAAAAGGATTTATGACAGGAGGGTATTTATGTTAGCAGATAACAAGGTTTGGGTTGCAGTAAACGATGCGGGCGAAAGACTTTATCTTGAGCCTAAATACGCCAACAGACACGGACTTATTGCGGGTGCTACCGGAACAGGTAAGACCGTAACATTAAAGGTTCTTGCAGAGACATTCTCAAGCATGGGAGTCCCTGTATTCATGGCAGACGTAAAAGGTGATATAGCGGGAATAGCAGAGCCGGGCAAGGATTCCGAAGATATGCAGAAGCGTATCGAGAGATTCGGACTTGCAGAGGAAGGCTTCGGATTCGAAGGCTATCCCGTAACCTTCTGGGATATATACGGAGAGAAGGGTATCCAGCTCAGAACTACGATTTCGGAGATGGGACCGCTTCTTCTTGCACGTCTTATGGATCTTAACGATCTTCAGTCTGATATACTTTCCATAGTATTTAAAATTGCAGACGATAATAATCTTCTCCTTATCGATACGAAGGATCTTAAAGCTATGCTTAACTATGTATCCGAGAACAATAAGGAGTTTGAGGCTGAGTACGGAAAGATGAGTCCTCAGTCTATTTCCGCTATCGTAAGAGCGCTTGTGGCTCTTGAAGTAGCGGGAGGAGATAAGTTCTTCGGTGAGACGGCTCTCAATATAACCGACTGGTTCACCTTCGGTTCCAACGGAAAGGGTATGATCAATATCCTGGACAGCGAGAGTCTGATCAACAACGGAAAGCTTTACTCAACATTTCTTCTGTGGCTTCTCTCAGAGCTTTTCGAGAGACTTCCGGAAGTAGGAGATATGGATAAGCCGAAGATGGTATTCTTCTTCGATGAGGCACACCTCCTCTTTAACGGTGCACCTAAGGCGCTTCTCGAGAAGGTTGAGCAGGTAGTTAAGCTTATCCGTTCAAAGGGTGTGGGAGTTTACTTCTGTACACAGAATCCTCGTGACATTCCTGACGGGGTTCTGGCTCAGCTGGGCAACAAGATCCAGCATGCACTGCATGCTTATACACCTTCGGATCAGAAGGCCGTTAAAGCCGCTGCAGAGTCCTTCAGAGAGAATCCTGCATTCAATACATTTGATACGATACTTAATCTCGGAACAGGTGAGGCTGTTGTCAGCTTCCTTCAGGACGGAGGTGTTCCGGGTATGGCTGAGAAAGCATATATTCTTCCTCCGCAGTGCAGCTTCGGTGCCATCGATGATTCACGTCGTGACAACATCATCAAGGGAAGTATGCTTTACAGCAAATACTATGAATCCGTAGATCCGGATTCAGCATATGAATTCCTTCTCCGCCGCGGAGTTGAGATGGCAGAGGCAGCAGAGCAGGCAAGAGCAGAGGCAGAGGCTGCAAAGATCAAAGAGAAGGAAGAAAAAGAAGCCGCAAAGGCAGCCGAGAAGGCCGAAAAGGAAAAAGAACGCGAAAAGGCTAAAGAGGAAGCAGCAAAGAGAAGAGCTGCCGCATCTGTAGGAAATGCCGTAACCGGAACGGTAGGACGTGAAGTCGGTAAGACCGTCGGTAAGAAGTTCGGTAAGTTTGGTAAGACCCTCGGAGGAAATGTAGGAGCAAGTCTGGGAAGAGGCCTCTTCTCAACACTTTTCAGATCAAAGTAAAAAATGGAAACAAGAGATAAAACAATAATAAAAACCAGCATAATCGGGATAATAGTAAACATCTTCCTGTCAGCCTTCAAGGCGGTGGTGGGAATGCTGTCGAATTCCATAGCTATTATCCTGGATGCTGTTAACAATCTGTCGGATGCGCTTTCTTCCGTTATCACCATAGTTGGAACGAAGCTGGCATCCAAGAAGCCGGACAGGAAACATCCTCTGGGACACGGAAGGATAGAGTACCTGAGCGCCATGCTGGTGGCGGCCATCGTTCTGTATGCAGGTATTACGTCCCTTATCGAGTCCGTAAAGAAGATAATCACACCGGAGAAGGCGGAGTACTCCGCCATATCCATCGTGATCCTTGTAGTGGCTATAGTAACCAAGATCCTTCTGGGAACTTATGTGAAAAAGAAGGGTAAGGAAGTAAATTCCGGATCTCTTTCCGCATCGGGACAGGATGCACTGTTTGATGCCATCATATCCACATCGGTTCTTGCATCGGCGGTAATATATCTGTTATTCGATGTTTCGCTGGAAGCCTATGTTGGCGTTATCATTTCTCTGGTGATCATAAAGGCCGGTTTTGAAATGATGAGCGAGACGGTAAGTGATATCCTGGGCCGTCGTCCGGAGCCTGAGTTCGCTATCAAGATCAAGAAACTGATAAGCGAGGAGCCGGAAGTAAGAGGAGCTTATGATCTTCTGATAAACAATTACGGTCCCGACAGAAACTATGCTTCGGTACATATAGAGCTTCCGGATACCATGACGGTTGACGAGGTGGATGTGCTTACCAGAAGGCTTCAGATGAAGGTCTTAAAAGAGACAGGAGTAGTGCTTACCGCAGTGGGAGTATATTCCTATAACACAAAGGATGATGAGGCTGCCCGTATAAGAAATGATGTCCAGAAATTGGTGCTTTCCCATGACTGGGCACTTCAGCTTCACGGATTCTATGTAGACCTTACGGAAAAATATATGAGATTCGATACGGTCCTCAGTTTTGATGTGGATCATGGAGAAGCCACAGAGACATTGCTGGCTGAGCTGAAAGAGAAGTATCCGGATTACAGATTCGAGATAATACCGGATATAGATCTGTCGGATCTGGTATAGTACGGTACATTTAAAAGTTTAAGAACAAAAAAAGTCCCCGACAACTTCTTGTCGGGGACGGAGGTTTAAATCTCACATGCCCTTTCGTAAGAGAGGGCTATTTTTTATGTCACAATCGCAGCAGTCTATGCCTCTTCAGGAGCTGCAGGAGCAGGACTGGATTTAATGAAATCAGTGATTTCCGTACGGATCGTATCAAGGAGATCAGGGGTAAAGTCACCCTCTTTAAGCTTTTCCCAGATCTTCTTAGCTGCTTCTGCAATAGTAGGATCGAGGAGTTCCTCGTTATCCTTGTAATGACCGTATCCACGGAACTTATTGGTGTATTGTGCTACTTCCTGACCCATCATGCTAACCCATACCTTCATTGTAGGTTCGCCTTCATGGATGTTGTTACGTGGACGAAGGTCTATTGACCAGATATCATCTTCATAGACTGTGCTTTTGTTATCGTTTCCCATAGCAAAGTAACCTCCTCATCTTTAAGTAAACATTATGTAGTTTTCTGCCTTCAAAAAAGACTAACACTACTATACTAAATTTGTCAGAATATTTCAACAGCACAATGCTAAAGAAATGATTAAGATAGCTTTTTTATAATTTTTTCAAGGCTTGATATTGTATAGTCAATTTCGTCTTTTGTAGTCCCCGGACCCAGTGTAAATCGTACGGAGCTTCCCGCATCCTGCTTTGAAAGGCCTATTCGC
>CACZHN010000149.1 GCA_902780985.1 uncultured Lachnospiraceae bacterium
GACATAATAGTTGAAATTGAGGGTAAGGAAGTATATACTCGTGATGATGTAAAAGACAGGTTAAAGAGTTTCAACGAAGGAGATACTGTTCAGATAAAAGTCTACAGATCCGAGATGGGTAAATATAATGAAGTTACTCTGGATGTTACACTGGAAGCAGAGTAGGCATATCTGATCACAGCGGATAAATGTACAAACTTATAACAAGAGACGGTCTTGCCAAGAGGGCAGACTTCGAGACACCCCACGGTGTTATAAAAACCCCCGTCTTTATGAATGTAGGAACAGCGGCAGCCATAAAGGGCGCTGTATCAGCAGAAGACCTTGAGCAGATTGAAACAGAGGTTCTTCTCTGCAATACCTACCATATGCATGTAAGACCGGGAGATGATATAGTTTATAAATTAGGCGGGCTTCACAAGATGACTACGTGGAGCCGGCCTATTCTTACTGATTCGGGAGGATTTCAGGTATTCTCTCTGGCCAAGCTTCGTGCCATCAAGGAAGAAGGCGTGACCTTCAATTCCCACATCGACGGCAGGAAGATCTTTATGGGACCGGAGGAGAGCATGCAGATCCAGTCCAATCTGGCATCTACCATTGCCATGGCATTTGACGAATGTCCGCCTGCAAAGGCAGAGAGACGTTATATCGAGAATTCGGTTGCACGTACGGAAAGATGGCTTAAGAGATGCAAGGCTAAGATGGACGAGCTGAACAGCCTGGAGACCACCATCAACCGTGAACAGTTCCTGTTCGGTATAAATCAGGGCGGAGTTATAGATGATATAAGGATCGCAAATGCGGAGCGCATCTCCGAAATGGATCTTCCGGGCTATGCCATCGGAGGTCTTGCGGTGGGCGAGTCCCATGAGGAAATGTATCACATCCTGGATGTTACGGTTCCTCACCTTCCTCTTGATAAGCCTACATATCTCATGGGCGTGGGAACACCTGCGAATATCCTTGAGGCGGTAGACAGGGGAGTGGACTTCTTCGACTGCGTATATCCGTCGAGAAACGGCCGCCACGGTCAGGTTTATACCAATTTCGGTAAGCTTAATATGAAGAACAAAAGATTCGAACTGGACGAATCACCTATCGACCCGACATGTAATTGTCCGGTCTGCAGGAGATATTCCAGAGCCTACATCAGACACCTTCTGGTAAGGGATGAGATGCTGGGCATGAGATTTTGTGTCTTGCATAATCTTTACTTTTATAATAATATGATGAAGGAAATTCGGTTTTATAATAATATGATGAAGGAAATTCGGGAGGCTATAGAAAATCACAGCTATAAGGAGTACAAACAGAGGAAACTTATGCAGGTGAACGGTCAGATCTGAATTTGCAAAAACACTTAAGGAGAAAAATTATGAACTTATTGAATTTACTTACAGCAGGTGCAACTCAGCCGGGTGGCGGCTTACTTGTAATCCTGATCTATGTTGTTGTTTTCGGTCTTATGATCTATCTGATGGTTGTTAAGCCGCAGAAGAAGCAGAACCAGAAGCAGCAGGAGATGATGGAGACCCTTAAGCCCGGATGCTCTATCATGACAACAAGCGGCTTCTTCGGAACAGTTATCGATATCCCTGATGACGAGACAGTTATCGTAGAGTTCGGTAACAACAAGAACTGCCGTATCCCTATGCACAAGAAGGCAATTGCTGAGATCGAAGATCCGGACTCAGTTACAGAATAAATAATAACTGTTTAGATATTTGGGAGGGATCATGTCCTTTTTAAAGAAGAAAACAGCTGTCCTGTTGCTGTTAGCATTATGTATTACATCAATAGCAGGATGTGGAAAAAAAGAAGAGGAACCGTACGTTTCTCCGAGCTTTACAAATGAATCCGACGACAATCAGAAGTATGAACCGCAGCCGCTTAACGCGTCGGTTACCGATGCAACTCCGGGAGATGCTCTTATATATGATAAGGAAGCAGCCGGCGGAGTATCCGAAGCGGTAAAGGCATCCCTTACGGATGCTCTCGAAGCAGGTGTATATGAAGGTGATGTATACTACAATTCACTTGCGGGACTTAAGATAGATCTTACAGAGACCGACTGGGCATTCTATGATGCTGAAGGAGTTGCTTCGGCAACAGGCCTTTCCGCAGAGGATGTAAATAACTTCTGGTACGGATATAAAACAACTGCGGATGCCGAAACATCTTACTGTGCTATAGCATACAACAAGGTAACGGGATCCAATGTAATAGTTTCGTATGTTAATCCGAGTGTGACTCTTTACGATGAGATCACTGCAGAGGATTATCTCACAATGGCGCTGAACAGGTATGACGGACTTGTCATCAAGAGAGTTTCGTTCCTGGGTGACCAGTGGGCTTGTCTCGATATTCCGGCAGAACAGAATCCTGCAGGAAGAAGAGTATGCTATGCTAAGAGAAGCGGAAAGGTTCTCGTGCTGATCAACTTCACTATGCAGGAAGATCAGGATCTGGCAGAGGCACAGCAGATATTTACAAGATTACAGTAACAACGTATACATAGGGCAGCCGAAAAGGGCTGCCCTTTTGGGGATTTTATGAAGAACAGACAGAAGGTAGTTAAAAATCTCATATTGGGAATGTTCGGAGCAGCGCTTCTCATGGCCGCACAGTGGCTTATAGGGGCTTACGGCGAAGGAAATAACCGTAACGGCCTTATAGAAAGCAACTGGGCAGTAATGCCGATGGTGAGGTTCAGAGCGGGCCTTATACTGGCGGCGGTGGCAGCACCGTTCTTTTTTATCGGTATCAAGGATTCGGTAAGAACGGTAAATGTAGCCCGAAGAAAGAGATATACATCGGACTTCTACGTGGCAAGACTTTACGAGGTGGGCGCTTATTCGGCAGGACTCTCGATGCTCTTCATCATGGGAGTGAAGATCATAATCCCGGTTCTCTATAAGACCCTTTTTACTACCAGACTTATGGGAGCGGAGATCATATCCACAATAGAAAATGTATTCTATTATGTTTCCATCCCGTTCTATGTATTTTACTGGTTATCACTTATCGGAGTTTCCCTCGGATTTATGTACTTCGTATTCATCGGAAGAATGCTTGTTCCGAGATTGCTGCTTATCGTAAATCCGCTTATATTCGTTCTTGTTAAAGAACTGCTGGGAATAATCGATAATTCCGTAATAGACAATTTCACCGCTGCGGCAGAAGGCTTCGGCTTTATGCTTATGTTCAGCATTATGATATCATTTGTGACTAAAATACCGGCCAGAAGGAGGAAGAGAAGAAGATGAAGCTTATATCCTGGAACGTTAACGGAATAAGAGCCTGTGCGGGTAAAGGCTTTATGGATTTCTTTCAAGACATCGACGCCGATATTTTTGCCATTCAGGAAAGTAAAATGCAGGAAGGACAGCTGAAGCTGGATCTTCCGGGCTACAACCAGTACTGGAACTATGCAAAGAGAAAGGGCTATTCAGGAACCGCTGTCTTTACCAAGAAAGAGCCTGTAAGCGTAACTTACGGAATGGGTATCGAGAAGCACGATGATGAAGGAAGACTCATAACCCTTGATATGGGAGATTTTGTGTTTATAACAGTTTACGTACCGAACTCCCAGAATGAACTTAAAAGACTTGATTACAGAATGGAATGGGAGAAGGATTTCCGCGATTATGTAACAGGACTTGCAAAGGATAAGCCTGTCATCATCTGCGGAGATATGAACGTTGCCCATAAAGAAATAGATATCAAGAATCCGGCATCGAACCACAAGAATCCGGGCTTCACAGACGAAGAAAGGGAGAAGATGACGGAACTTCTGGATGCAGGCTTCACAGATTCATTCAGATACAAGTATCCCGATCTCACAGACGCCTATTCCTGGTGGTCATACCGCTTCAATTCCCGCGAAAGAAACGCCGGCTGGCGCATAGACTACTTCATAGTATCCAACGGCATTGAAGACAAGATTGAGGACGCCAAGATACTTACTGAAATCTATGGCTCCGATCACTGTCCTGTAGAGCTGGATATAGATTTATAAGATACGGAGAAATACATGAAAGAAGCTTTCGTAGATGCAATAATAGATACATTAAAGCTCATCCCTTTTCTGTTTCTTACATACTTGCTTATGGAGCTCCTTGAGCACAAGACCAGCGAGAAGACCAAGCACGGCGTAGAAAAAGCCGGCCACCTCGGACCGCTGTTCGGAGGTATTCTGGGAGCAGTACCGCAGTGTGGTTTTTCAGCCGCTGCGGCATCTCTTTATTCGGGAAAAGTTATCACGGCAGGAACGCTTATTGCCATATTCCTTTCAACTTCCGATGAGATGCTGCCTATCATGATTTCCGAGAGATCGGGTCTGGGATTCATCGTCAAGGTACTTCTTATAAAAGCAGTAATAGGTATTACCGCAGGATTTATAATCGATGCGGTGATAAAGATTTATGACAGAAGAAAATCGGTAACTCATGATTTCACAAAAGAAACTCACGAGCATCACCATTGTGATACAGAGGACGGTGTACTGGTTTCATCCCTGAAGCATACAGCGGGAACAGTCCTCTTTATCTTTATATTCTCATTGCTTATTAATATTCTCGTGGAATCTTTCGGAATAGAGAAGCTGTCGAATCTTGTGATCAACAAGTTCTTCATAGGACAGCTGCTTACGGGACTTATCGGACTGATACCTAACTGTGCGGCATCCATAGTCCTTACGGAAATGTATCTCACCGGAGTTATCGGCTTCGGTCAGATGATGTCGGGACTCCTTGTAGGAGCAGGCGTGGGAATAATGGTACTGATAAAGAATAATAAAAATGCGAAGGAAAACCTTCGCATCATTATCACTCTTTATCTTCTTGGAGTTCTGTTTGGGACTCTGCTGGAGTTTCTCCCTGCCAATCTTTTTCTTTAATCTCAGCACGGCGGATCTTACCGCTGACTGTCTTCGGAAGTTCGGTTACGAACTCCACAATCTTAGGTCTCTTGTAAGAGGCGAGATTGGCTTTCAGATATTTCATAACTTCTTTACGGAGCCCTTCAGACGGCTCCGTTTCTTTATTTAGAACGATCGAAGCTTTGATAGCCTGGCCGCGGATAAGATCCGGAACACTGGTCACGGCTGTCTCCAGAACGTAAGGAAGCTTCATGATCTCATTTTCTATCTCGAACGGACCTACTCTGTAACCCGCAGACTTTATAACATCGTCTGTTCGTCCTACATACCACATATATCCGTCTTCATCCATGTAGGCTGTATCGCCTGTATGGTAGTAACCGTCATGCCAGATGGAATTGGTCTTCTCGGCATCCAGATAATATCCCATGAACAGTCCGTTCGGAATACCGTCGGATATATTGATGCAGACCTCACCGGTCTCCATGGCATCGCAGTCTGTTCCGTCAGGACGCATGACATGTATATCATACAGCGGGCTCGGAAGTCCCATTGATCCCGGCTTAGGAGTTGTTCCCTTCAGGTTTGCGATGGTAAGAGTGGTCTCTGTCTGACCGAATCCCTCCATGATCTTAAGTCCGGTAGCTTCGTAGAAACGCTTGAAGATAATCGGGTTGAGAGCCTCGCCTGCCGTGGTAACGTTCTTCAGGTGAGACAGGTCGAACTTCTTAAGATCCATATGTACAAGAATTCTGTAAACGGTAGGAGGAGCACAGAAAGTAGTGATCTGATATTTCTCCATGAGACTGAGGATCTCTTTACCGAAGAATTCATCGTAATCGTAAGTGAAGATTGTAGCTTCGCACAGCCACTGGCCGTAGAGCTTGCCCCAGAGAGCTTTTCCCCAGCCTGTATCGCTGATCGCGAAATGTATTCCTTCCGGATCAACCTGATGCCAGTACTTGGCTGTTATGTAGTGACCCAGAGGATACTTGAAATTGTGAGTGGCGATCTTCGGATAAGATGTGGTACCCGATGTAAAGAACATGAGCATCGGATCATTTCCGCAGGCTGTATCTTCTGTTCTTACAAAGTGAGAAGAGAAGAAGCTGATATCGCGGTTGTAGTTTGACCAGCCCTTTCTTGTTCCGCCGCCTACAAGTACCTTGCATTTCAGACCGTCATAGCTCTTTGCCGCCTTGCTGATCTCTTCGGCAACTTCACCGTCGGATGTGGCTAAGATGCCGTTGATATGTCCTGCTCTGAAACGGTATTCGAAATCCTTACGTGTCAGAAGATAGGATGCAGGTACTGCGATCGCACCGATCTTGTGGAGCGCGATCATAATGAACCAGAACTGGTAATGGCGTTTTACGACCACCATTACACGGTCACCCTTTTTGATACCCAGATACATCAGATAATTGGCTGTCTTGTTGGAATAGTAGTACATATCACGGAAGGTGAAACGTCTTTCCTTGCCAAGACGGGACAGATGTACCATGGCAACTTTGTCCGGACATTTCTTTGCAAGAACGTCCACAACATCGAAGCCGAAATTGAAGGTATCGTCGTTCTGAAAATCTATCTTTAAGAGACGACCTTTGTCGTCAACACAAGAAGAAACAAAGCTTCCGGCAACTCCTGCTTCGGGAGTCAGTGTAAGCTCTGTTTCGATAGATGCTGTGTTAGTTGTTTTGTTATTACCCGTATTCATATGTATCCAAGATCCCTCCTGGTCATCGGTGGTTTAAAGTGTCACATCACGTAGTTTTCAAAACTACATACCCCACCGCCACAATTATAATATATAGATAATATATGTTTGTCAAGTGGTTAAAAAGTTTTAAATATTTAGGTTGACATTCATCGTTCACAGACTATAATAGACATGGATAGTTAAAGAATTTTAAATATTAGAGCTATCTATTATCTAAAGGGAAAAAAGGAGATTTTAAAATGTTCGAAGAAATCAAGGCAATTATCGTTGACGTACTTAACTGTGATGAAGAAAAGGTCGTACTTGAGGCTTCTCTTTCAGAAGATCTTGACGCTGATTCTCTTGACGCTGTAGAGCTTGGTATGGCTATCGAGGAGAACCTCGGTGTAGCTATCTCAGATGAGGATCTTCCAAACATCAAGACAGTACAGGATCTTGTTGATTACGTAGAGGAACATAAGTAAGAATTCTTCGGAGGACGGACATGAAGCTTTTTGGACGAAAGAAGAGCACTCCTGTCAGAAAGAGTGCATCCAGAGAGACTGAAGTGTTCATGGAGCCGGCAAAACAAAGTGATGAAGATATATATCCGGAGTCGGAAAGCGATGAAAGCTTTACCTGCTCCGGATGTAACTTTGTTACAACGCTTTCAGAGATGAACGCTTTCAGAGATGAAATCAAATCTTTTCGTATGTCCTAAATGCGGAAAACACGAGAAAATCTCAGCGGTACGAAGAGTGAGAGCATTAGCCGACAAGGGAACATTCAGAAAACTCAAAATTGATGTACCGGTTATAGATCCGCTTAAATACCCGGACTACAATACAAAAATAGAAAAACTCCAGAAGGACACGGGACTTGATGAAGGTGTTCTTTCGGGAGTATGTGAAATAGAAGGAATGAGATGTGTTGTTGCTGTTATGGCAAGTGAGTTCCTTATGGGAAGTATGGGAATCGCAGTAGGCGAGAAGATTACAAGAAGTTTTGAAATCGCCGAAAAGATGAAGCTCCCTATCATTATCTTCACTGCCAGCGGCGGTGCCAGAATGCAGGAGGGAATCCTCTCACTTATGCAGATGGCAAAGACATCGGCGGCTGTTAAGAGATTCAGTGAGAACGGAGGACTTTATGTATCGGTTCTTACACATCCTACAACAGGCGGTGTAAGCGCAAGCTTTGCAACTCTTGCCGATATAACACTGGCTGAGCCGGGAGCACTTATAGGCTTCGCAGGACCGCGTGTTATAGAGCAGACAATAGGACAGAAGCTGCCTAAGGGATTCCAGAGATCCGAATTCCAGCTGGAGCACGGATTTGTGGATCAGATAGTAGCAAGGTCAGAGATGAGGGAAGTACTTGCAAGAATTCTCAGATTACATTCTGCATAAGATGTGCGTCCGTTACAGGGCGTCAGACTTCCGGAAAGGACTATAAGAATGACAATTAGAGAGATTGACGAGAAGCTTACTCAGCTGTCAAAGCATCTCGAAGAAGCAACATCAAACGGTGATACAGTTCTTGCCCGTGAGCTCGGTAAAGAATACGAAGCTGTTCGCAAGGAAGCTGTTAGCCTGACAGCCCATGATAAGGTCTTTCTCGCAAGACATATTAAGAGACCTAAGGTTGATGATTATATAAGCGCCATATTCGATGATTTCTTTATTCAGAGAGGAGATTATCTCGGTAAGGAAGATAAGAGTATATACGGCGGAATCGCAATGTTCCACGGAACCCCTGTTACCGTACTGGGTCACAGAAAGGGAAAGAACATTACGGAAAATATGGAGTTCAATTTCGGAATGCCGGAACCGGAGGGATACCGTAAGGCTCTCAGAATGATGAAGCAGGCTGAGAAGTTCGGCAGACCGATTATCACATTTATAGATACTCCGGGTGCATATCCGGGAATCGATGCCGAGGAAAACGGACAGAGCATAGCCATATCCAAGAACCTGGCTGAAATGAGCGCCCTTAAGGTGCCTGTCATTTCCATAGTAACAGGAGAAGGATCCAGTGGAGGAGCTCTTGCCATCGGTGTAGCCAACGTTGTATACATGCTGGAAAATGCGGTTTACTCCGTTCTCTCACCGGAAGGTTTCGCTTCAATTCTTTGGAAGGATTCTTCCAGAGCGCCTGAAGCCTGTGATCTTATGAAACTCACAGCCGATGACCTTTACAACTTCGGTGTTATCGACGGCATCATCAAGGAACCGATCGGTGGTGTTCATCACAATCCGGATGCGGTTTATAAGGAAATAGAAGAACGTATATCCAGAGATCTGGCAAGATATAAGAACCTGACTCCGGATGAAGTTGCAAATGACAGATATGAGAAGTTCAGAGATATTGATCTTCTCGTGAGAGAGAGAAGAAAGTTCTCATAGCGAGGTGTGACATGCTGTTAAATGAAATGTTAGGTATCAAGTACCCTATTATTCAGGGTGGTATGGCAAATATAGCAACAGGTAAGTTTGCAGCTGCTGTTTCGGAAGCAGGCGGTCTCGGACTTATCGCATCAGGCGGTTACGATGCGGCAAGGATCGAGCAGGAGATTGCAGAAGCAAGAAAGGCAACGGATAAGCCGTTCGGTGTAAACCTTATGCTTCTCAATCCTGATGTGGATAACATTGCAGATCTTCTTGCAAGAGAGAATATCAAGGTTATCACAACAGGTGCGGGTTCTCCGGGAAAATACATGGAAGCCTGGAAAGCATCGGGTGCAACCGTAATTCCGGTTGTTGCCAGCTGTGCACTTGCTAAGCGTATGGAGAAGATGGGAGCTGATGCTGTTATCGCAGAAGGCGGTGAGAGCGGCGGCCATGTAGGTGATATGACCACTATGGCACTTGTTCCTCAGGTAGTTGACAGTGTAGAGATTCCCGTAATCGCTGCAGGCGGTATCGCAGACGGACGTCAGTTCGCAGCTGCTATGTGCCTGGGTGCTATCGGAATCCAGATCGGTACATGCCTCCTTGTAAGTGAGGAATGTCCTGTACATGAGAATTATAAGCTGGAGCTTATCAAGGCAAGAGATAACAGTACGACTGTTACAGGAAGAAGCCTTCAGGCTCCTGTAAGAATCATAAAGAATGCTATGGCAAGAGAGTATCTGAAGCTTGAAGCAAATGCAGCTTCCCGTGAAGAACTCGAGCAGATCACTCTCGGTGGTCTCAGACGTGCCGTAGTTGACGGAGATATGAAGACCGGTTCCGTTATGGCAGGTCAGGTATGCGGTCAGCTTAAAGAAATCAGACCGGTTGCCGATATCCTTCGTGATATGTACGAAGAAGCTAAGAAGGTAGTGATTAATCTTTAGACAATAAAGAGGACGGACAGGATTATGAAGATTGGATTTTTATATGCAGGTCAGGGTGCTCACTATGTAGGTATGGGAAAGGATTTCTATGATGCTTAT
>CACZHN010000150.1 GCA_902780985.1 uncultured Lachnospiraceae bacterium
TCCATCTGCATCTACATTAGAATACTTCTCAATCGTAAACTTTACTATTTTATTAGGTGCTAAAACGGTAATTCCGTCCTCTCCCTCAGCCGGAGTATATCCGTCTACAAATGAAAATAAATTTCCGCCTCCATATAAGCCTGAAAAAAATGTAACATCAGGATTTCCGTCAGCTCCCACATATGTTGTAACATCCGCCTGTGTTACGCTGTCTGCCCTTGCTTCTCTCCTCTTTCCATCCACGTAAACGAGGCCCAGAACCATTGCTAGTACTAGGGCAAATGCGATTATCCTTTTATGTAATGCGTAAGTATGCCGGAACCTCGACACACCGCTTGCCATGCCTTGATGCACGGAAGCCGCCATTCTTTTATTTGGATTTTTCCTATTATTGTTTGATCTGCTCATTTTCATTGCAGTCCTCCCTAAATCGTGGATGTTTTTTATTTGGAAGTCCTGTTAAGCAAATTGGTGTTTATGAGTCTGAATCTAAGTAGTATCGCTTAACGGATGATATCCTCCGCCCCTATTTCCGAAAAAACAGGAACGAAGGATGATTTATTAAAGTGATTCGTCTGTATGTACGATGGTTGCATCGTAAAGGATCTTGATGCGCATATCCATCTTAGGCTTCTCCTCTTCAGCATCAGGCATCATATCTGCCTTCAGAACTGAAGTAAGATTCTCGTCGAGAGTTCCGTGTACATCGTCCTGAGTGAGACCTCCCATATCAAGAGTCTCCTCCGTAAGAACACTTGTGGTGCTCTCGCTATCCTCTTCTTCGTATTCCTCGTCCTCATCTTCTTCTACGTCAGGGATATTCTTACCCTCTTCCATAGCATGCTTGAGCATATCGGTAATACTGAAGGACGGCTTTGGTCTTGCCTTATCGGCTGCCTCATCAACTGTCTCGGTTTCTGCAACTTCAACATCTGACAGGTCTTCTCCTGAAAGAACGTCTGTTTCGTCTTCGGAAACATCCTTCTTCTGGTCTTCGAAGATGTATGACTCAGGTTCTTCCTGTGGCTTATGATTAGAGATAAGCACATCAGTATCTTCCTCAGGAATATCAACCTTCTCCTGTTCGAAAGCAGAAACCTCTTCATCAAAGTCTGTCTTAAGTCCTGATGTAAGGATATCTGTTGAGTCTTCCGGATTAAGAAGATCATCATCATAGAGATCATCGGCATCTACACTGGCTCTGAGGACATCTGTCTCCTCATCATCACCAGGAATCTTAGCTCCCAGTAAGGATGTAGGATCTTCGGCATCCTTAACCATATCGCTGTATGTAAGAACTTCCGTCTCTTCTCTGTCAAGCTCGTATCTCTTACCTGTCTTAGGATTGATACGGATTCTTGAATTCTTATCATCTTCCTGATTTGTTTCAGCTGCTGCAGCCTTAGGTTCAGCTTTCTTTTCAGGCTCTTTAACTTCAGGAGCAGGTGCTTCTGCCTTCGGTGCTTCTGAAGGTGCAGGTGTCTCAACGCCTGTTGCTCTTGCTGCAGCAAGTTCTGCTTCTCTGATAAGTTCGCTGGAAGCATCTCTGTCAGCCTTAGCTGTAGAAGCCTTAATAGTAGTTGTAGCTGCTTCTGACTTTCTTAATTCTTCTGAATTAACGCTTGTCATAGAACCTGACTCGGTTCTCATCTTCATAGGTCCGGATGTCTTACCCTCGGCCTTTCTCTGAATATCAGTAAAGCCTGTCATAAGAGAACCTGTTGCTGAAGATGCCTTAACGTCTCTGGCTCTGATGAGTCCGGACTGGCTCTTTCTTCTCTTGCGCTGTTTATCTTCTTTTGTTTTTCCTGATCTAATCTCTTCAAGAGCTCTCTTCTGTGTCGAACCGGTAACCGAACCGATTGCGGCCGGAATATCAAGAACGAAGAAAAGAACTACCGATAATGCCAGGAACAGGATGGCGAGAATGAGTCCGCCAAAAAACATTACACTATAAATGCCCATGCGTTATCACTCTCCTTCCTTTGATACTTCAGAACCCATGCTCTTTAAGAGTTCCATTGTGGATGTTCTCTTAATCCAGTTAGGGTTATTTGTAATTCCAGGAACCTTATTTCCGTCCTCGAATACCTGAACAATTTCTTTTCTGCGAGTAACGGACCATTTTTCCGGATCCTGCTGATCTGCTTCATATGATGAATAAAGCGAATTAAGATGCTCTACATAAACCTTTGCTGCATTCGGATTATCTTTTCCAAGCTTTTCCTCCGCATCCTTATAGGTCTTGATCGCATTTTCCTCATCACCCAGGATCGAATAGATTTCTGCAATTCTGCAGCTCTTATTTACATATGACTTAATGTATGCGACTACATTTTCATTTGTGCTGGACTTTGATACATCAACCTCACCTGTTATAAGATTGATTACTTCCTTACAATAGTTAATTGAAAGCTTGTAATCATCAGGTGATTCGGTATTCTTTGCCAGACGGTAATATATTTCGGAGAGATCATCGCTGTATGCATAGTCGAACTGTGATGAATCCTCGCCTGTGTACTCGCTCAGATCTTCAACAGCCTGGCTCATGATCTTCTCTGCCTGCTCCGGAACTCCCTCTTCACGAAGAAGATATGTGGTATAGATAGTTCCGACTGTATCATAATTTACAAACTTCTGACGGTTGGTGTTGTTCAGTCGGTTCATGTTGTACTGAGCAAATCCGTTTACGCTCTCAAGAAGTTCATTTACATTTATATTGGTGTTGGAAAGGATCTGTGAGATACTTCCGTAATATCCGGCAAGTTCGCCGTAATCAGGATCCTTATCATCTACCATACGGAAATACTTGGCTGCCGATGCGTAGTCATTTTCTTCTGTGAAGTAAGCAAGTCCGAGTCTGTAGAGAACTTCGTTGTTCTTATCAACATTCGAATATCCGTTCTTAACTCTGTTTACTACAACGTCGAGTCCGTCTTTCAGTACAAGCGGTGCCTCGCCTGTTTCTTCTATATTGTTGGACGCATCAATATAAAGGTCGATATACTTTACGTAAGCATCCGACTCTTTTCCGTCAAGTTCGAAGGCCTTTCTGTATTCGCCGGCTGCCTTCTGGTAATTACCGTCAGCCTTATAATCATTTCCCGTTTCGATATAGGCTGAGTAGTTCTCCATCTGGATCTTACGCATTCCAACTCGACCTCCGACAGCAACACCTGCGAAAAGCAGTGTGAGTGCTGCGGTTGCGGCGAAAAGTGTAACCTTCTTCTTATTGCTCTTAACATATGTGTCATCGAGCTCTGTATAATGCTCAAGGGCATATATCAGCTCCTTACAGGACTGATATCTGTCGTCAGGGTTCGGCTGAGTACATTTCTGAATGATAGCCTCAAGTCCTGATGAAAGCATCGGATTGATCTCTCTGATAGGGAGAATCTTATACGGCGGCTCCTGAGGATTCTTACCTGTAACCATGTGGTACATTGTAGCACCCAGGTTATAGATATCGGTACGGGCATCTGTCTTGTAGATACCACGTCCCTGAGCATCACCGAACTGCTCCGGTGCAGCATATCCTCTGGTACCGAGAGCTGTTGTATCAGCATTGTTCTCTATCTCGTAGGTCTTAGCCGTACCGAAGTCGATAAGTTTAACTCCGCCTTCAGGACGAAGCATGACATTCGACGGCTTCATATCACGATATATGATAGGCGGCTTCATAGAATGCAGGTAATCAAGAGCTGATGCAAGCTCGAGAGACCATTCGATAACGTCTTCCTGAGCAAGTGCTCCTTCTGCCTTCAGCTTATCAGCCAGGTTAACACCTTCTATGAAGTCCATGATAACGCAGACTGTTCCGCCATATTTTACTATATCGATAATTCGCGGAATAACCGGATGATCCACATCCTTAAGTATATTCGCTTCTCTTTCAAGTCCCTTAAGAAGAATCGCTGTAGACTTCGATCCGTCATTCTTAATCTCCTTAACCGCAAGCTGCATGTTAAGGCGGTTATTACGGCCAAGGTAAACGATGGACATACCACCTTCGCCTATCTTTTTAAGGACCTCATACTTTCCGTCAAGGACGGTTCCTTCTTTAAGCATCTCTTATCCCTCTACTACATAGTTCTTATAACTGCTACGGTTATGTTATCAGCTTCTTTACGGTTCTTTACCATCTCCGTAAGATATACGCATCCGTACTTCATATCCTCATCAGACTTGATTGCATTCGGTCCGAGTTTTTCAAGAATTTCTTCCTCGGATATCTGATGTCTGAAACCATCAGAGCAGATTAGATAGATTGCATTTTTCTGTATTTTGCCCTTCAGGAAGTCCGGCTTAACCTCTGCGGATGCTCCGACGCACTGCAGAAGTACGCTTCTTCTCGGATCAGTTTTTGCTTCTTCCGGAGTCATACGGCCTGCCGCGATCTCTCTCGCAACAAAGGTCTGATCTCTCGTAAGAATTCTTACTGAATCTCTGAGCTCATATACTCGGCTATCGCCGACATGTACGATGTAGAATTCATTGTCATACATAAGCAGTGCCGAAACCGTGGTTCCGAGCATGATATTGTTATCTGCTCCGTACATGCCGAGTAGTCTGTTTTCGTTCTGGATAATACCGTTCCATTCCCTCCTCAGACTTTCGGCCGAAAATGTATCATTGAGGATTTCTTCTACAAAGGTTTCATCAAACCATCTCGTAAAGGAATCTATAACTTCCTTACTGGCAAGCTCACCCTTGGCAAGTCCTCCCATTCCATCACATACTATTCCGAATGCGACCTGTCCCTTCGGGGTGTCGATTATTCGGAGAGCAAGTGAGTCCTGGTTAGTAAACTTCTTAATACCAATATCGGTATTGTAGGTTGCGGAAAATTCCATCTTCGTCTCCTTCTTACCTGAGGAAGAACTCAAATTCTTCATCTCCTAACTTAACCACTGAACCAACCTTAAGGAACTGTTCCTTATGTGGTTCAAGTTTCTGTCCGTCTACAAAGGTGCCGTTGGTTGAGTTGTTGTCTTCTATAAATGTTACGCCGTTCTTCCTACGTACTATACAATGAACGCGGCTTATAGCCTGATTCTCGGAGATAGTGTAATCAGCATTGATCTGTGACTTTCCTATCTTGAAATCTTCGTCCTTGATATATATCTTCTCTCCTGTCTTCCTGCGGAGAAGATAAGGTCTAGGTACGTCTGTTGGTGCAAATGCTGCAGGTGTTGCAGGCGCTGCAGGTGTTGCAGGCGCTGCAGGTGTTGCAGCAGGTGCAGGCTGTGCTGTCTGGTCAGGTGTAGGCATAGGTCCTGTCTTATCTGCAGGCTGTGCCTCTGCCTTCGGCTCTTCCTGTGGTGTAGCAGGCTCTTCAGGCTTTACTTCCTCTGCCTTTGGTGCTTCAGGCGTTTCTGCCTTCGGCTCTTCCGGCTTAGCCTCTTCTGCCTTCGGTGCCTCAGGTGCGGGTACTTCTGCCTTTGGCATCTCCTGTGGTGCAGGTTCTGCAGGCTTTGGTGCGCCGAACTGACCGAATCCACCGATAAGCGGTGCTGCCGTCTTATCGAATATTTCCTTATCTTTTACCATTGCATCAAAGTCAACTGCAGGAACATTCTCATTGAGAAGCTGCTGTGTCGGCTGAATGAACGGTTTCGGTTCAACCGGCTTTGGTGCTTCAGGTTTTGGCTGTTCAAATGCCTTTGGAGCTTCAACAGGCTTAGGTGGTTCTACAGACTGTGGTACAGGCTGCGGTACCGGTGTAGGTATCGGCTGTGGTACAGGCTGTGGAATCGGCTGCGGCTGTGGCTTTGGTGCTTCAGGCACTACCGGCTTCGGCTCCTCTTTCTTTATCTCTTCAGCCTTAGGCTCTTCAACCGCCTTCGGCTCTTCTTTCTTTGGTTCTTCAACCGGCTTCGGTGCCTCTTCAGGCTTTGGTCCACCAAACTGTGGTCCGTTCTGTGGTGCCTGTCCAGGTGCTCCGAACGGTGGCTGCTGTGGTACTCCCTGTGGCTTGAATCCAGGCTGTGGCTGTCCCTGTGGCATCTGTCCATTTGGTGCTCCCTGTGGTCCACCGAACTGTG
>CACZHN010000151.1 GCA_902780985.1 uncultured Lachnospiraceae bacterium
ATTATTTTATATAGATATACAGACACCAGGCTGACTTTTCTTCTAACCTCTTTGTTTCTCTTTGGAATCCTCATCGATAAGCATATAAGAAGGATCCGAAGCGAATACAGGTGCGCCTGTCTTGAATATTCCGGCCTTCTCTGAGGTTATCTGCTCGATGGTCTCCCCGAGTCTGTCCTGATGATCAAAGCCGATCGAAGTGATTACTGCAGCAAGAGGATCGTCGAACACATTGGTCGAATCAAGTCTTCCTCCAAGCCCAGTCTCCAGGACCACAATGTCAGTATCATTCTCCTTAAACCAAAGATATCCCAAGGCCGTCATAAGCTCGAATTCGGTAGGATGCTCGAAGCCTCTTGAAGTCATGTTATCCGAGGCATCCTTGACCATCTGTGAAAGCCTTGCCAGATCGTCATCTTTTATCTCGCCTTCAGTTTCATCGCTGACCAGCCTGTCCAAACCTTCAGCACCGTCAATTATCCTGAGTCTTTCCGAAAAGCGCTCGAGGAACGGAGACGTATAAACACCCACTTTATATCCGGCCTGAGCCAGGCATGAACTTAAAAATGTAACGACCGATCCTTTACCGTTGGTGCCTGCCACATGGACTACCTTAAGATCCTTCTGAGGCTGCCCCAGAAGTCTGTCCAGTTCAATCATGCGCTCAAGTCCGAGATTAATCCCGAACTTAGCAGAATCCTTAATAAACTCCGGAACACTGTCAGTCATCTTCTATTATTTCCTCACTTTTACCGCGCTTATTTCTGGCCTTGAAAACTACCCACTTACTCATGATGTAGTTCATAAGAATCAGCACGCAATTGCTGACGATTTTTATAACATAAAGACATGTGCACTTAAAGCCAAAGATTGAAAACAGAACAGTGCTCTGCTCAAGGCCCATATGCGATTCAACCCAGTAGACCATGAACGAAAACAATGATACTTCAATCAGAAAAAACGACAGAAGCCTCGCAGCCGCGAAGCCGAGGAGTTCAAGGAAATAATTGCCGTGTGATCTGAAAACGAACAGACGGTTGGTGTAATGAGCCGTAACTATGGTGACTACCCATGACACCAGCTGCTTGATCAGAAGGCTCGAATCATAAGCGTGCCCGAAAAAGCTGATATCAATGGACTCCGTGATGATAAGGTCCATGATTACAAAAGAGACGAAATTGGCAAGAGCAGTAAATACACCCGCGAACGGATACATTATCAGCTGGCGCAGATTCTCCTGCTTAGACGTGAGTTCATCACTGCCGAAAACTAATTCCTTTACTGTCATCATCAGACTCGCTTCGGTCTCGGATTCGTTCTGTTATTGACGACCTTTCTGATCGCATATGTCATGATGACGATAAATATCGACTGAAGAACACTTAACATGAGGAACAGATAGAACATATTCTGGTATACGCGTTCAGCCGTCTGCTCTACGCTCTTGTATAAATAAAAAGTTCCGGTATCGGGATCATAGTAATAGAAACTGTCATCTCCCATGTCGTTACGCATATAGCAGATAAAGTTGCCGTCACGGTTGACATATCCCTGCATCTGCACGCCGCCAATCTCCGCGGTGCCCTCGCTGAAGCCTCTGGGCAGAGTTACACCATCAGGCAGCTCGATAGCCGTCAGAACGCTTCCCACAGTGACGACAGTGCTCTCCGGGGTATAAGCCTCCGCGATACCCGAGACGGGATTGTAGAAATACAAAGCGGGATTATCAGTACCGTTATAAACATAAACAAGCACACTCACTACTCCGTCCTTGGCAAACACCGGAACAGAATAACCGTTGATGGTTCTGGTAGTCTGCGTGAAACCTTCCGGTATGGAAAGATTCGCAGGGAAAGTCATGAATGTATAAGTTACTCCGAATGTATCGACGAAGCCTGAACCTTCAGGAATATAGTTCTCCTGGCGGTTAACAAAAATGCGGTAATCTTTCCATCTGATTCCATCCTGAGCGAGGACGTGGATGGAGACTATGTTCTCACCGGATGACAGCTCATCCGCGCCGTCGATGGAGACAGTTGCCTGAAGATTATTAGGAACGGCATTGACAACAATACTCGTAACATCACGGCTGACTGTGGCCGAATACTCGAACACCTGAGGATCAAAAGCAGGTGTCATCGTTATACCCTCGATAGACAGCGATGCAAGAGTGGCATCGGTGGATACACCGTGAGCGATATTTATCGTAAGAGCGCCTGAAGAATACGAGGACAGAATAGATCCGTCCGCCTTCTTGAAGGTTCCTGTGGACGCAATATTTACAGTCGTATCACCATCAGCATCAGCAGTCGCCCTCAAAGATACCTGGAACAGAGTCGTCTCTACATCCGCACTGAAAGGAGCGATCGTATTACCCGTCTCCTCATCAATGATCTCGACGAACGCTGAAGATACTGTGATTGAACCCGGCTCTTCAGAATCTATCGTGAAATTGTATCCGGACAGAACATCTGCCGGAGTTACGGAAACGAAATCAAACTGCGTATCATCATAAGTGATCAGTACAGGTCCGAAGGTGGTGATGGAATCGAATTCATCACATGTGACATTTATGGTAATAGTGTCACCGGGATTGACCGTCTGAGTCTGAGTCGAAAGCGAAAGAACAACGGTTCCGTCAGCTTTAACGATACCGAAAGCATATGGAAGCACTGCCAGAGCTGCGAACAATGCAGTCATGACTCTTATCAGTATGCCTTTGTGCCCCCTTCTGCTCACTGATCTTCACCTCACGGCATCTGCCCGTATGTATCAGGAATGCTCGTATAAACAGGAATCTGGAATTCGAACGCCTGATCGAGCATACCGCTTGAAGCATAGCTTCTGAAATATCTTTGACCTTCCGTGTATGCCATGGAGATATTCTGGGCATACTGGTGATTATATAGACCGTCATTATTACTGATAACATCAAACTTCTGGAAATAGAGAGTATCCTGATCTATTCCGATATAGCTCTGGGCAATCCAGAGAGCGCCTCCGGTTATCGCATCCTGAGGATTATCCCACGGCAGAAGCAGTGCAGCTTCAGCTTCATCGATGGTCTCAAGTTCGGGATTAGATCCCCACATCGCATATCTGGCGCCATTGATGAGGGCACCGTTCTCGATGGTCGGATCCGGAACGGAACCTATGTTGTAGAAGTTATAGTATCCTTCATATCCCGGCAGCGTTCCGGAACAAAGCAGAGACTGACCGTTATAACCCATCTCCTGTATGATTCTGCTGGAGAGCAGATAAGGAGATACGCCTGCAGTCTGACCTGCATTGTATATCATCTGTGCATAATCAGGATCCGTTGTATCCATAAAGCTTCCGGATACCATAGTCCTTACGCCGTCAACAGACTGTACAGCCTCATTAAAGGACAAAGTCTCGAATGAGAATATGTGAACCTGATCAAGATAATTTCTTGGATCCAGGAAGTAACGAACCGTCTCATTGGTAGCTGCATGCCAGCCGCCTCCGTCATACTCGGGGCTGGAAGAATCGGCCCATGAAGGATTCGAGTAGATATTGGCAAGGCTTCTGGATCCGCTGTCCTCATAATCAAGAACCGTATAGAAATCCAGGCCGGTGTTATAAGGCGTGAATATGTAATTGGGATGCACGGAATGAAGCAGCCATAATCCGCTTCCGTAGCTTGCCGGGAACAAAGACAGCGTGTCCTCGCAGAAGGTTCCCGCGTCATCACCGATAAGAACATGTATGCGGTAGTTATTCGTGATGCCGTCAAACGAATGAACTGACAGCGTGATCGTATTCTCGCCCTGATCCAATGAGAATGATCCTCCTAAGGGTATCTGCTCAGTTCTCAGAGGAGTCTCAAGTGTGGCAGTCAAAGTGGCGAAGTTTCCTTCACGTGCAGAAGCATTGAGAGTAACATCAGCTATCTGGTCGGGAGACATATATCCGTAGTCCATAAGTCTGCCCTCATATGAAGGAACATATCCGACATCAAGTCCTGTTCCGGTGTATGTGAGATCCAGATTTTCAAGGACACCGTTAAGAGGAATGAAGGTTAAGTCTTCGTAATCCACTGTCATGATGTTATTGTTCATGTCCTGTACATCGATCTCACGGTTGTAATTAGACGCATCCGTGATATCTATCACAGAGACATTGGGATCACTTGAATCATCATTGATAACAGCGACATAGCTGCCGTCATAATAAGCCGCTTCCCTGCTCTGTATCATGGTATAGCTTACAGCTCCCGTATGATCCTCGTTAAGAGCTCCTCGTTCAACTTTTACATAGAATGTGTTCGTAACTCCGGGAAGACCTGTGTCTTCGGAGATCGTCATAACATCCTGTCTCGCGGCTCTTAAGATCTCACAGTCAGTTCCGGGAATATCGTTATAACCTACGAGCGTACCGTAAGCGTCGAAGATCGAAACCTTGATGTCTCCTGAAAGATTGACAAAGTTGATATATGCATTGCTGTCACCGGCATTCAGAACGTACCATGAAGCCTGATGGCTCTCACCGATAGATCCCGGCTGAACATTATTATTTACGAGCGTCATCGTATCCGGAACAAAGATCTGTCCTCCGGTAAGAACTGTACCTCTTCCGTCAGAAGATCTCAGAAGGATCAGAACCTCATGAGAACCTGCAGATACACCATTACTGTTCCAGGACATAACGAAGTTCTTAAGAATAACGATCCAACATGTCATGGTGAAATCATGGCAATCCATAAAGCCTGTAAGAAACTAGGCACTTTTGATTTAAGCGGTTGTGAAATCTACACAACTGGTGAACCATGCCCAATGTGTATGTCCGCAATTTTGTGGGCCAACATTGAAAAAGTTTATTATGGCTGCAATATCTTGGATACCGAAGATATCGGTTTCAGAGATAAGAAATTCTACGAAATGCAACAAATCGATGCGCGTAAACAATTCGTTCACGAATTAGATCGTAAGCAATGCCTTAAACTTTATGGCGAATATAAACGCATCGCTGATAAGGTCAATTACTAATGGGTAGTTTTTTTGGTGATTTAGGTAACGGCATTAAAAGTGTCTTTAAAGGACCTGCCTCAAAAGACAATCTTTTTAATCTTGATAATCGTGTTCCTTTAAAGAATGCGATACCTTTTGGTATTCAACATGTTCTCGCTATGTTTGCGGCGAACATCACTCCAATTATTATTGTCTTCTCCGTTCTCGGCTTATTAGGCACTGATTTTGCTATTTATTCAATGCTTGGCGCCTTATTTATGGCGGGTATTGGCACAATTATCCAATTATTCATCGGTGCGAGATTACCAATAGTTATTGGTACATCTTTCACATTTGTCCCTATCTTTATTACCATTGGTCTAAGTGCTGGTGGTGGCGAAAACGCCTACTATACCATCATGGGTTCAATTATCGTAGGTGGTCTTTTCGCTACGATATTCTCTTTGTTCTATAGATGGTGGGGCAAAATCATTAAACCAATCGTTCCAGCCATTGTTGTTTTAGGTATTGGTTTATCATTATTAGCTAGTGGCGCGAATAGCTTCTTTGGTGGTACAAACGTTATTTCTCAAATCATTGAAACAGGTGAGACCGCTGCAGGAGTTGCCTATTACTGGTATATCATCGTGGCGCTAGTCACAATCATTGCCGCGTTATTATGGTCATTATTAATTAAGGGTGTTTGGAAAAACATCAATATCATTGTTGGTATTGCGGTTGGCTATATCGTTAGTTGCTGTATTCCTGGTATGGTGGATTTCTCTGGTTTAGTCATTAATACAAACCAATTAATTGGTTCACACGGTATCTTTGATTTCCCACATTTCCTTAACATCACAAAACTACAATTTGCACCTGTTCCATGTATTCTCACATCTGTGTGCTTTATCTGCGCGATTATCGAAGCCATTGGTGATACAACCGCCTTAGCGGTCTCTGGCTTAAATAGAAATCCAACTCCACGTGAATTAGGTGGTGCTTTAGCTTTTGATGGTCTTAA
>CACZHN010000152.1 GCA_902780985.1 uncultured Lachnospiraceae bacterium
AAGAGCTTTTAGCTCAGGCTAAGAAGCTTGCTTCTATAATCGCAGCAAATGCACCTATCGCAGTAAGAAACTGCAAGAAGGCTATCAACGACGGCCTTGATGCTGATATGGATCAGGCTATCGTAATAGAAGAGAAGCTTTTCGGTGACTGCTTCGAAACAGAAGATCAGAAGGCTGCTATGGCTAATTTCCTTGAGAAAGATAAGGAAAAAAAGCTTAAAGTCGTTCCTTTTAACAACAGATAAAGTAAACACGATATATATACAGGAGGATAACAAAATGGTAGTTGGAATAGTTGGTGCCGGTACTATGGGTTCAGGAATCGCTCAGGCTTTCGCTATGACAGACGGCTATGAAGTACGTCTTTGCGATATCAAGCAGGAGTTTGCTGACGGCGGTAAGGCTAAGATCGAGAAGAACATTAACTTCCTTGTTGGTAAGGAAAAGATTACAGCTGAGAAGGGCGCTGAGATTCTTGGAAAGATCAAGACCGGTCTTAAGGACATCTGTGCAGACGCTGACCTCGTAATCGAAGTTGCTCCTGAGAACATGGAGCTTAAGAAGCAGACATTTACAGAGCTTATGAGCATCTGCAAGGCAGACTGCATCTTTGCTACAAATACATCATCACTTTCTATCACAGAGATTGGTTCAGTACTTGACAGACCGCTTATCGGTATGCATTTCTTCAATCCTGCTGACAGAATGAAGCTCGTTGAGGTTATTGCAGGCGGTAACACACCTGATGATCTCGTAGAGAAGATTAAGGGTATCGCAACTGAGATCGGTAAGACACCTGTTCAGGTTGCTGAGGCTCCCGGTTTCGTTGTAAACAGAGTTCTTATCCCTATGATCAATGAAGCAATCGGAATCTATGCTGACGGTATCGCAACTGTTGAAGATATCGATACAGCTATGATGCTCGGATGCTCACATCCAATGGGACCTCTTGCACTTGGTGATCTTGTAGGTCTTGATATCGTACTTGCTATCATGGAAGTACTTCAGTCAGAGACAGGCGATCCTAAGTATCGTCCACACCCACTGCTTCGTAAGATGGTTCGTGCTAAGAAGCTTGGCCGTAAGACAGGTATAGGTTTCTACGATTATTCTAAGAAATAATTAAGTAAACTCTCCCGGGGCTGTGTATAAAAATATACGGTCCCGGGTTATTGTGTGTTAAAAGATCTTTTTAAATGATATATCTATTTGGAGGAAGAATTAATGGATTTCACACTTGAGAAAAAGTATGAGATGGCTCGTGAACTCTTCAGAAGTTTTGCAGAGAACGAAGTTAAGCCTCTTGCTATGGAGATTGACGAGCAGCACAGATTTCCTACGGAAACTGTAGAAAAGATGGCAAAGTACGGATTTTTAGGTATTCCTGTACCTAAGGAATTCGGCGGACAGGGCTGTGATGTTCTTACATATATTATGGCTGTTGAAGAGATGGCTAAGGTATGTGCTACAACATCAGTTATCCTTTCGGCTCATACATCACTTTGCATCGATCCTATCCTTACATACGGTACACCTGAGCAGAAAGAGAAGTATGTCGCTGATCTTGCTTCAGGAAGAAAGCTCGGAGCATTTGCTCTTACAGAGCCGGGTGCAGGTACAGACGCTCAGGGACAGCAGACAAAGGCTGTTCTCGACGGAGAAGAGTGGGTACTTAACGGTTCTAAGTGCTTCATCACAAACGGTAAGGTTGCAGACGTTTATATCGTTATTGCCGTTACAGGTATTATCGAGAAGCGTGGCAGAAAGATGAAGGAGATTTCCGCATTTATCGTAGAGAAGGATACTCCTGGATTCACATTCGGAACAAAAGAGAACAAGATGGGTATCTGTGGTTCTTCTACATATGAGCTTGTATTCAACGATTGCCGTATCCCTAAGAATGCTCTTCTCGGAGCACAGGGCAAGGGCTTCGGTATTGCTATGCACACACTTGACGGTGGACGTATCGGTATCGCTGCTCAGGCACTCGGTATTGCTGAAGGAGCTCTTGAGAGAACAGTTGCTTATACAAAAGAGCGTAAGCAGTTCGGCCGTTCTATCTCAGCTTTCCAGAATACACAGTTCCAGCTTGCAGATATGGCTACTAAGGTTGAAGCAGCTAAGATGCTTGTTTACAAGGCTGCTCGTACAAAGGATCAGTACAACCTTGACCACAAGACTTCTTACAGCGTAGAAGCTGCTATGGCTAAGCTTTATGCAGCAGAAGTTGCTATGGAAGTTACAACAAAGGCTGTTCAGCTTCACGGTGGATATGGTTATATCAAGGAATATGAAGTTGAGCGTATGATGCGTGATGCTAAGATTACAGAAATATATGAGGGAACCAGCGAAGTTCAGCGTATGGTTATCTCAGGAAATCTTTTAGGTTAAGGAGGGTACGGGCATGAAAATAGTATGTATAAAGCAGGTACCTGATACAAAGGGTGGAGTTAAGTTTAAGCCGGATGGAACTCTTGATAGAGCAGCTATGAAGTCTATCATGAATCCGGATGATAAAGCAGGTCTTGAGGCAGCTCTCAGAATCAAGGATGAGCTTGGTGCTGAAGTTACAGTTCTTACAATGGGTCTTCCAAAGGCTGAGGAAGTTCTTCGTGAGGCTATGGCTATGGGTGCTGACAAGGGTGTCCTTGTTACAGACAGAAGACTTGCAGGTGCTGATACCTGGGCAACATCCCAGACTATCGCAGCAGCTATAAGAAATCTTGAGTACGATCTTATTATCACAGGACGTCAGGCTATCGACGGTGATACAGCTCAGGTTGGTCCTCAGATTTCAGAGCATCTCGGTATCCCTGTAATCTCTTATGCTGAAGAGCTTAAGGTTGAGGGAGACAGCGTTATCGTTAAGAGACAGTACGATGACAGATTCCATATGCTTAAGGCTAAGATGCCTTGTCTTGTTACAGCTCTTTCTGAGCTTAATGAGCCAAGATACATGACACCGGGTGGAATTTGGGATGCATTAGAGAAAGAGATTACTGTATTTGACAGAGACGCTCTTACAACACTTGATGACAGCAACATGGGTCTTAAGGGTTCTCCTACACAGATTGCAAAGGCTTCAGATAAAGTTGCTAAGGGAGCAGGAGAGAAGGTTGTACCTGATTCTGCCAGTGATGCAGCTCAGTTAATCTTTAATGTTCTTGCTGAGAAGCATGTAATCTAAGAAAGGGAGGAAGTTTAGATGTCAGTTAATGAATATAAGGGAGTTTACGTATTCGCACAGCAGGTTGATAATCATATCGATGAGATTGTGTATGAACTCCTTCAGAAAGCTATGGACCTTGCTGCTGACCTTTCTACAGAGGTTGTTGCAGTTCTTGTTGGTTCTGAAATTAAGAATAAGGTATTTCACCTTGAAGAGCACGGTGCAGACAGAGTTATCCTTATCGATGATCCTGAACTTAAGGAGTACAGAACAGAGCCTTACGCACATGCACTTGCTTCAGTTATAAATGAGTTTAAGCCGGATGTATTCCTTATCGGAGCTACAGCTATCGGTCGCGATCTTGCACCTCGTGTATGTGCAAGAGTACATACAGGTCTTACAGCAGATTGTACATCTCTTGAGATCGGTGATTTCCCACTTAACCCAATTCCGGGTAAGGAAGATGAGCAGAAGCACAATCAGCTTCTTATGACTCGTCCTGCATTTGGTGGAAATACAATCGCTACAATCGCTTGTCCTGATTTTAGACCTCAGATGGCTACAGTTCGTCCGGGCGTTATGAAGAGATCTCCTAAGGTTGTAGGAAGAACTTGTGAGCTTGTTGAGTTCAACCCCGGTTTCACACCAAACGACTGCTATGTTGAGATCCTCGATGTAGTTAGAGAAGTAAAGAAGACTGTAAATATCCAGAAGGCAAAGATCCTTGTTGCAGGTGGTAGAGGTGTTGGTTCAGCTGAGAACTTCCAGCTTCTCAGAGACCTTGCCGATGCTCTTGGCGGTGAAGTTGCATGTTCACGTGCAGCTGTAGATAACGGATGGCTTCCAAAGGAACTTCAGGTAGGTCAGACAGGAAAGACAGTTCGTCCTTCAGTATACTTCGCAGTAGGTATCTCAGGTGCAATCCAGCATGTAGCGGGTATGGAAGAGTCAGATCTCATCATTGCTATCAATAAGGATGAGTCAGCACCTATCTTCGACGTAGCTGATTACGGTATCGTAGGAGACCTTAACAAGATCCTTCCTATTCTCACTAAGAGCATTGTTGATGCTAAGAATGAGGGTATTGAGGACTAATACGGGAAACTTGAAATAATAAAATTGATGTAATAATGCCTCATGTGTGATATGCTATAAGCTGTAGACATGGGGCATTTGCATGTTTAATATGTTTTCAACATGGGAGGGAAAACGTAATGGAGCCAAATGGTGGAGGTAGACAGAAGAGAGTGACCGAAAATTCCAAGGGCGTTCACAGACGTGGTGAAGGTCTCGGTACAGGTCCTGTCGGAAGAGCTGACGGATATGCCGGTCGAACAGGCGGAAGCGGCAGCGGTTCGGGAAGAGGTACCGGAACAAGAGCAGGCGGCGGAGGACTTAAGCTTATAATCATTCTTATAGCTATGCTTCTCGGCGGTGGCGGAGGCCTCGGTGCATTTCTCAGCGGCGGCGATTCAGGAGATGATCTTGGATCAGGTACAGGACAAAGTACAGTTACGAGTACAGGTTCAGGTTCCGGATCTATCGGACTGGGAGGATCCGGCTCAAGCTCGGGATCTCAGTCAGGAGGTACATCACTCAGCCTTGGTGACATAACAAGTCTTTTCGGCGGATTTTCGGGATCACAGCAGTCCGCAGGATGGACAGACGGATTTAATAATACAAGCAAGCTTAATACTGAAGTAAGCTCATCTGCACGTGAGAAGAGAACTCAGATTCTCGGAAACGGACAGGATAAGGTTACAATTATGATCTATATGTGCGGAACCGACCTTGAGTCGAGAAGCGGTATGGCATCAAACGACCTTCGTGAGATGGCTGCGGCTTCCACAAATCCGAACGTAAACATCATAGTTTATACAGGTGGTTGTAAGGCTTGGAAGATCAACGGAGTTTCAAATTCCACAAACCAGATCTACAGGATCAATAACGGTAATCTCGAACAGCTTATAGCCGATGACGGCGATAAGGCTATGACAGATCCTGCAACACTTACTGCATTTATCAAGTACTGTGCAAACAGCTATCCGGCTAACAGAAACGAACTTATATTCTGGGATCACGGCGGCGGTTCAATCACAGGTTACGGATATGATGAGAAGCATAAGAATTCGGGATCTATGGACCTTGCGGAGATTAATTCGGCACTGAAGAATTCAGGCGTGATGTTTGACTTTATCGGTTTCGATACATGTCTTATGGGTACATACGAGACAGCTCTTATGTGCAGCAATTATGCGGATTACCTTGTAGCTTCGGAAGAGACTGAGCCGGGTATCGGATGGTACTATACACCATGGCTTAACGAGCTTTCAAAAGATACATCTATGCCGACACTTAACATCGGCAAGAACATCGTTGATTCTTTCGTAGATGAATGCGGTCGTAAATGCGGTGGACAGAAATGTACTCTTGCGGTTATCGACCTCTGCGAGCTGTCACAGACAGTTCCTTCAAAGATGAAAGAGTTCTCTACTGATACAGCTTCACGTATCAAAGAGGATTATAAGACTATATCAGATGCGCGTGTAAGCACAAGAGAGTTTGCGACATCTTCACAGATCGACCAGATCGACCTTGTAAACCTTACACAGAAGATCGGTTCTGATGATGCCAAGGCACTTCAGGAGACCCTTCTTTCAGCTATCAAGTACAACAGAACATCACCTAGCATGACAAATGCATACGGCCTTTCAATCTACTTCCCATACAGGAAAGCAAGCAAGGTCGGAACAGTTGTTTCAGCATATAACGATATCGGAATGGATAACGAATATGCAAACTGTATCAAGGCATTTGCAGGTCTAGAGACATCAGGTCAGATTGCAGCAGGCGGTTCGGCAAATCCTTTCAGTATGCTTACAGGCGGGTCAGCCGGTTCATCGACTCAGGGCGGAGATGCTATAAATGCACTCCTCAATGCATTCCTCGGCGGCGGAAGAAGTATCGAAGGTATCGACAGAAATGCATCCGATTTCATGGATGATACATCTGTTTACGATGTAGATGCTGCAGCAAATTATGTAGCAAATAATCAGTTTGATCCTTCAAAGATGGTTTGGAATACCGAGAGTGACGGAACTCATACAATGAGTATCGATATGGAGCAGTGGAAGTTGATCCAATCACTTCAGGTAAATATGTTCGTTGATGACGGTGAGGGATATGTAGATCTCGGTCTTGATAACGTATATCAGTTTACCGAAGACGGAAGACTCATCGGAGATACTGATAATACATGGCTTGCTATAGACGGTCAGCCGGTTGCATTCTACTATGAGACAACAATCGCTGATGATAACGGTGCTGAAACAGTTACCGGACGTGTTCCTGTAATGCTTGACGGTGTAAGATCAAATCTCATCATTACATTTGATAATGATCATCCTTACGGATACATTGCCGGTGCAAGATATGACTATGTGGACGGCGAGACGGAAGCGGTAGCTAAGGGCGTTACGGAGATAGCTGAGGGAACAACCATTGATTATCTCTGCGACTTCTACTCATACGACGGAGTATATCAGGACAGCTACTACCTCGGCGAGCAGGTTACATATTCAAGCAACATGGAGATCAGCAACGTTGATGTTGGAGCAGATACACAGATAACATATTTACTTACGGATATATATAATCAGGAGTATTGGACTCCTGTAGTGCCTCACTAATATATAATTAACTAAGGTGCGTATAAAAGAAGCAGGGCACCTGAGATGACACAATTAAATGGTCACTCAGGCACCCTGTTTCTTTTATACTTATATATCTAATTATATAAAATCCCCTCGAGTCACCATTAAATTGTGTGATCTCGAGGGGGTTATTATAGCCGTACCGTTATTATTATAATATAACCGTAAACGTAATAACTTTATTTTTGTAGTTGACGGTGATCTTTCCCTTGAACATTTCTACGAGGCTTTCGGCCATGGAGAGGCCGATGCCGTAGCCGGCTTTTTCGCTGTTGTGGGACTGGTCTTCGCGGTAGAAGCGTTCGAAGAATCTGGAGTAGTCTACGCCTTCGCCGTCGGCGTAATTGTTGGATACGGTGAGCCAGGCTTTGCGGCCTCTGGAGAAGAGGTTGACTTTTACGGTTCCGTCATCATCACAATATTTAACAGCGTTGTCAACCAGTATGCTAACCAGCTCGCGACTTCCGCGTTCGTCGGCGATTATCTTTATGTCCGAAGCGATTGAGGCCTCAAATCCCTTTCCTGCGGCTTCAGCCACGACTTTAAAGGAATTGACCACATCCTCAGCCTTCTCGGAGAAGTTTACTTCCGTAAGTACCAGGTCGTCATGCTCCTGAAGCTTTGATAATACGATAAGCTGAGATACCAGCTCCGACATTCTTGTAACCTGATTCTTTATGCTGTCGGTCCATTCGCTGGAGCCGTTTGTCATTTCAAGAACTTCGGCATTTGCCGAGATAACAGCGAGAGGAGTTTTAAGCTCGTGGCTCGCATTTGTTATGAACTGCTTCTGTGATTCCATGTTCTTGAGAATCGGCGCAACCGCCTTTCGTGAGAAGATGGAGAGCAGAAGTATCAGAAGAAGCATACTGATGCATCCGACATACAGTGAAAAATGAGCCATCTGGACGACATTTAAAAGTCGGCTTGTACAGTCAAGGTACGCGATTACGGTTTTGCCATCCGGAGTAACGGATTTCATAAATGCATAGGACAGATCTTCGTAATTAAACATGCCTCTGTCATATTTGCTGTTAAGAGCCTTATTAATAAAGTGATCAAGATCTTCCTCGTCTTTTACGGCAGCGATATTATCGATATCAAACTGCAGGTATGACTGGGAGTCATCCATTGTAACCATAAAATATCTGGTTTCATAAACGGTCTCGGGAGTCACTGTAATATCGTATTTATTGTATTTTTTATTGGAGTATTCGGGCAGACCGTCATTATCCAGGATTATCTTCAGGGTGGTGTATATATTTTCCCGCACGGAACGAAGACTGATATAGTTTACCAGTCCGAGAACCATTATGAGAACCATGAAAAATGATCCGGAAGCTATTAAGATATTTTATGATCATTGGATCCCTCTGCTTCATTTCTGTGTTTTTTTCT
>CACZHN010000153.1 GCA_902780985.1 uncultured Lachnospiraceae bacterium
GAAGGTACAACCATCATGATGGTAACTCACAGTGAAAAGGTTGCAAGCTACAGTGAGAGGATAATCTTCCTTGTTGACGGTAATATCCAGGGTGAGCTATGCCTCGGAAAGCTTGAGTCGGACGATGATATTCCGGTAAGAGAGAGGAAACTCAGAAATTGGCTGCAGGAGAGGGACTGGTAATGATGAAAAAGAGTATGAGAAGTACGGCAGTGGTTCTTTCCCTGTTCCTTGCCGCAGGTCTTACGGGCTGCGGGGAGTCGAAGACGTATGAGAGTTATGAGATTCCCGAAGAAAAGGAAAGTATCCTCACGCCGGTTGGAAATACAAATGTGGAAAATCCCATAATATATGAGGATGCGGGAGTTCCGGATAAGGAGATAAGCTCTTTTTCATCCGATAACGGTGCCTGTGTCATAAAGAAGATGGAACACTATTATGACATTACTCTGGACTATGAAAGTTTTACACCTGCCGAAGTGGGTAAAGCTTACGGAGAAGAGATAACTGAAGTATATCCCGATTATCATGAAATTATAGAGCCGTATATATATTCGAATATCTACACGGGATTTCCGGCACTTACGGATGATTTTGATCCTGTATGGGAGCGTGTATCTATGCTTGCCGAAACAATCCCCGAGGATTATTGGGAAGAGCTTGATGCCTTTGCCAAGGCTTTGTCGGGAGATGTGCACGGTTACAGTGAAGACGGTCATATAAGCTACGAGGAAGCGGTTACATTTTGCTTTATCCCGGAAGCGCTTCGCGGTACAGCCTGCTCGGCACTTTCACTCTGGGGTGAAAAAACAAGTACCGGAGACATGATCACATGCCGTAATCTGGAGTGGAATCTGGGCACGGATTTTGAAATGTGTAAGATCCATTCGGTGGTACATGCCAAGAAGGGCGAAAAATCATATACCGGAATTTCTTTCCTGGGATTTGAAAGCATAGTATCCGCTATAAATAACGACGGTGTATTTGCGGCTATCCTGGATGTAGGAAGCATGAACGAAAAGTATGTATATGAAGACAGAAAATGTTATACCTATGATCTTCGTTATGCTCTGGAGGAGTTTGACACCGCAAAGGAAGTAGGAGATTTCATGGTGGCTAACAGCGCGAACTATACATGGAGTCATAATCTTATCATTTCGGATAAGGATGCCAGCTACTGTGCCGAGGATGCGGTAAGTCAGCTGCAGGAGTCGGGTAAGGGTTATTCAATACTTCGCGATAATGAGACCCCGCTTTTGGACGGACTCAGTTGGGATAATCTTGACAGCCTGTGTATTGTTAATTCCTTTGCTTCGGAAGGTAATCAGGATGGGTTTGTCAGTCAGCATAATTTTGCGAGATTTAATAAATATAACGACTGGGTTGCATCACAGGACAAGTTTACGGTGGGAGAACTGAAGACCGCTCTCACACAGGAAAAGGTAGCTCAGGGTGAAGAGGCCGGAGAAGCCAAGGTAGATAATACCAGAAGCACATCCACAGTACAGCTTATAATCGTGGATTATAATACAGGACGTGTTCAGGTAAGTTTCACCCCGGAAACAGGACCGACGGATGATGTTGTGTTTACAGACATTGGATGTTATTGATATAATGTGAAAAATGAAAATCATTAAGGATGAATGATTATACTGCGTGAAAGCTCGCTTTCTAAGCAGTGTGATTATTCATCCTTATTTGAGGCGAAGCCTCATCATCGCTGAATGGTAGTTTGGCGAAGCCAAACGGATTCAGCGATTGATTTTTATGTGGTGTACAGCTAGGGGGGGATAGCTATGACGGATATACTTATAATTGAAGATAATGAGCAGCTGGGACAGCTGATCGCGGATTTCCTGAAGAAGGAAGGATGGACTATCCAATGGGTACAGAGTGCCGAGGATGGTCTTCTTTTGCTTGAGAAGGAATCTTTTAAGCTGATGCTGCTGGATGTTATGCTGCCGGGAAAAGACGGATTCGAGGCTCTCAGTGAGATAAGGAAGACCAGAAAGTTCCCGGTTCTTATGATGAGCGCAAAAACCGATGATGACAGTAAGATCCTCGGTATGGAGATAGGTGCCGACGACTATGTGGATAAGCCGTTTTCAATTCCTGTGCTTACATCGAAGATCAAAGCTCTTATGAGAAGAAGCTATGATATAGCCGAGGAGAAGGAGATCATTTCGGCGGAAGGCATAACCGTAGATATAAGCGCCAGAAAGGTTTATAAGGACGAGAACCTTGTGGACGTAAAGGGCAAGGAGTTCGACCTCCTGGTATATCTTATGCAGAACCGCGGCAAGGCACTCAGGAAAGAGAACATTTTCAATAATGTATGGGGTGAGAGCTGTTTCAGCGAGCTTTCTTCTCTGGGCGTATATGTAAGCTGGCTCAGGGATAAGATCGAAGACAACCCTCGTGAGCCGAAACTGATAAAGACCGTATATAAAGTCGGATATCAGTTCGGAGAAACATCATGAAGGCGTATATAAACAGGCTTTTGGTAATCGTACTTGCATTTGTCTTGTTATTTATATGTGTAAATGCAGTGGGACAGAAGCTTGTTTCAAAAAGGATATCCGAAAGAAATGTAGTCGTAGACCGTATTAATTCGGAAATAGAGAATGAACTTAAGGCGGCGGAGACAAAAATATCAATTCAGGATATATGGCCGAATCCGAATAAGATCAATGTCCGGAAAGTTCTGAATGATGTATTCTATACGAGAAAAGATGAGTGGAAGAGCATCTACGGAGAAAAGGCATGTCCGACGGAAGTGAAAGTAGTCATGTTTAACAGTGATCTTTTCGACCGGGATTCGGACGACTGCGAACTCGGAGGTGAAGGTTCCTTTATCCGCGATATTTATATCATGGATCATTTAGAAGGAGTTTCGGAATATACCTTTACGGATTACGGAAACCCAAAGATCATGCTGGTCATGAACATTGCCATAGCCGTATGTATGCTGATCGTGATCATATACAGCCTTTGGATATACAGGAAAGTAATTGTGCCTTTCAACCGTCTGTCGGATTACCCGGAAAGGTTATCGAAGGGTGAATTAACCGAAAAGCTTCCGGAATCTAAAAACAGGTTTTTCGGAAAATATATCTGGAGCATGAATATGCTGGCGGATAAAATGGAGAATGACAGAAAGACCATTCGCAGGATATCCGATGAGCATCAGAAGCTGGTAACCGTGCTGGTTCACGGGATAAAGACCCCGGCGGCAAATATAAAGCTTCTTTCCGAGGCTATCGCTACGGGACTTTACGATCCTGAGGGAAACGTCAATGAGAAAGATGCTGAGCTGGCAGGTAAAATCGAAAAAAATGCGGATGAGATCGAGAGGATAGTATCCGAAGCGGTGGATGTCGCAAATGACACCATCTTTGAGTATGATCCGGAGAAGAAGTCTTTCTACAGAGATAAGATAATAGATTTCGTTAAAGAGGAATATTCCAACCGACTTAAGATGGGAAGGATTACATTTAATATTGAATCGGAAGGTAATCCGCTTATAAACAGCGACTTTGACGGTGTCTGCAGGATCCTGAGACAGATTATGGATAATGCCATAAAGTACGGAGACGGAACAGGGATAACCCTGAAAATGTATAAGACTGAAGAAGGGCACTTTATAACTGTTTCCGATAAGGGAGAGGCACTTCCGGAAAGTGAACTTCCTTTCGTATTCAACAGTATGTGGCGTGGGTCCAATTCAGGTCAGGTGCAGGGAAGCGGAGTCGGCCTGTATGAGGCAAGATATATTGCGAGAAAACTGGGCGGCGACATCCGTATGAGATCCGCTGACCATGAGACGGAAGTGACGGTATTTCTGCCGTTATGATGACAGGTTATACATGAATATGTACCTGTTATACCGGATTCGTTGACTATGGATTGTATAAAGAATAAAAAGGTTATGGAGGCAGACGATTGAAGCTTTTTGTAAGAGATAAACTTAATCTTGCAGAAACGGAAGTTGAGATAAGATGCAGAGAGCGGGACGAAGAGGTGGAAAACCTTATCAGGACCATTAAATCTGCGGGCGATACGCTTATCGGAGAAAAGGAAAACGGAGATAAAACACCGGTATACATTTCCAAGGTCCTTTACTTCGAGGCAGTGGACAGAAATGTATTCGCCTATACAACATCCGAAATCTACAGGATAAAGAGAACCCTTTATGACCTTGAAGATATGGCTTTGAACAACTTCTTTGTAAGGATTTCAAAGTCTGTGATCGTTAATCTGAAAGCTGTTCAGAAGATATCTCCCGATAATTCAAGACGATTAAAACTCCTTCTCCGTAACGGGGAATGGGTGGTCGTATCGAGGAATTTCGTAAATGATTTCAAGAAAGCTCTTGGAATGAAGGGAGGTGCCTGATCATGGATAAGATGATGAGTTTTGAAGAAGAACGACAGTATCTGGCAAAAAAGAGAATATTATTTGCTCTGGCAAAAAGTTTATCCATCGGCGGCCTGTGTTTTTCGATGAGCATGTTCTTAACATGTATCGTTTTTGCTTATGAAAATCTGACCATGGATCCGGTGATGATACTGAAAATGTGGATTACATTTTTTGTTCTGACGATCTATACATTTATAAGAATCTGGGTCGGCACCAGCAAATGGGCTATGAATAAGCCGTTTATACTGCTAAATGTGATGTTTATGCCGCTGTACCTTGTGACGGTGCTTATCTTTGCCATGGATCTGACAAAGGGGCTTTACGGAAACGACAGATGGAAGGTGCTTGTTCTGTATGCGGTGCTGTTCCTATGCACATTTTCAATTAAGCAGCTTATAGATTATCTGAGATATAAAGCTAAAACAAATGTTATGAACGATGCTCTGAATGATTTTCTGAAGGAGCATGAATGGGATGAAAAAGAATAATTATGCGGTTGTATTACGGGTTGCTTTAGGACTTGCGGTATGGTTTGCGATATATAAATGCTATGCTGCGTTTGCGGAACCTTTATTTGCGGACAGATTGCCGGAGATGGCGGTTCTCATACTGCGAAGCATGGTGGTCCCTTATACATTGGGACTGGGCGGATGTTATCTTGTCATAACAGGCATGGAAAGACTGCCGATGCCGGGAGGACTTAAAGCGACTCCGGGACTTACGCTTAAGGCATTTATAGTTCAGATGGGACTTTCGATGCCTGTTATAATAATTGTAAATATATTGTGCAACATGATGGGGGCAGGAAGAGTGATCATGACTGCCGATATGCTGTTCGGAAAGAATCGGCTGTTCTATTTTGTACTGCTTCTGATATTTAATCCGATCTTTGAGGAACTTCTTTTCAGGAAGATATCGCTGGACAGACTTATGGTTATCGGGGAAGTGCCGGCCATTATCGTATCGGCCGTATTCTTTGCACTGCCGCATATTTATTCGGCAGGAATTCCTCAGTTCTTCGGTACATTTATCATAGCACTTGTATATGCATACTTAAGAGTGAAGACGGGAAGGATGTGGCCGGTGATCGTGCTGCACAGCTTATTCAATGTATACGGCTGTTACTTTGCAATTTTCATGCAGAGCCGAGTTCCTACAACGGGCATTTTTATACTACTGAGTATATTAATTTTACCGATCACTGCTGTTATACTGGTCGTGAAGCATTTTAAGGGAAATGCGGTGAATAACGATTATGTATACAGTAAAGGAGTACTATGAGAATACTTAATTACGATGAAACCGAAAACAAAGACTATTGGATCGAACGGATATCAAAGGGAGACTGGAGGGCGGCGGCCTATCTGGCAGGTCTTCTTAAGGACGGTACATTTCATGAGAAGTACGGTGAGAAGACTCAGCTGTTTCTACTCACGGAAGGCGAGGAACTTATGTCTTTCTGTACTTATGCCGAGCGTGACGAGATTGATGATGATTCCCTTAAGCCGTGGATAGGGT
>CACZHN010000154.1 GCA_902780985.1 uncultured Lachnospiraceae bacterium
GAGATCCTTATCTGCTTTCTTAAGCATCTCTCTTATCGGAATGCTCTGCGGACAATGCATCTCGCATTTACCGCATTCCACACACTGTGTCGCAAATGCGGGTTCCTTTGTAAGTCCCACGGTCTGGGCAAACTGAAAACGTCCGGAGCTTTTTCCCTCTGTATACATGGTATTCCAGCATGCAAATGTCCCCGGAATATCCACGCCCTTAGGGCAAGGCATGCAGTATCTGCATCCTGTACATCCCACCTTTTCCTTCTCATTAATAGCTTTTACCACTTCATCAAGCATGGCAAAGTCTTCATCCGTAAGGGAGCCTGCCTTCATATCGTCAGCGGTCTTGCAGTTCTCTTCTACCATTTCAAGGGAATTCATACCCGAAAGTACTACTGTGACTTCCTGCTGATTGTAAAGCCATCTGAAGGCCCATTCCGCAGGCGTCCAACCTCTCGGACTTGCGGCTATCAGGTTCTTAGCCTTATCAGGGAGCATATTTACCAGCTTCCCACCGCGAAGAGGCTCCATGATGACTACAGGTATTCCCTTTTCAGCAGCTGCCTTAAGTCCCTTAACTCCCGCCTGAGTTACTTCGTCCAGATAGTTATACTGTATCTGACAGAAGTCCCAGTCGTAATCATTCAGTATTTTTATGAAATTATCCGAATTTCCGTGATAGGAAAATCCGATATTTCTTACCTGACCCGATTTTTTCTTCTGAGCTATCCAGTCATGTATTCCCACAGCCTTCAGCTTCTCCCACATTTCCACGTCGGTGAGGTGATGCATCAGGTAATAATCCACATGATCGGTCCTGAGACGGGAAAGCTCTTCGTCGAAGTACTTATCCAGTCCCTTGCTGTTTCTTATAAGATATTGCGGAAGCTTGGTAGCTATATTCACCTTGTCACGTATCTTATTACGTTCCAGGATTTCGCCCAGCGCTGCTTCGCTTCCGGGATAAATGTATGCGGTGTCGTAATAATTAACACCGGCGTTAAAGGCTGCCATAATTTCTTTCTCAGCCTTATCGATGTCTATGCTGTTTCCCTTCTTGGTAAAACGCATACAGCCGTAGCCTAACATCGAAAGGGGGTTACCGTATTTATCATTTCTATATTGCATATCGTACCCTCTTTAATTTAAAACACTTGAATTACTTTATGATTTCTACGACTTCTCCTATATACATGTCATGAGAAGCATCTCCTGTATAGAAAGCTTTAACAACTTCCTCCGGCATATTTGTCTCATCAAGCTTCTGCTTAAAGAGCTTCTTACATACCAGTGTAAGCTCTGCCTCTTCGAAAGTTACCGTATCTCCAACAGCCTTTGCTGTAAGGCCTTCGTAATTCATCTTGTCGATGTCTCTTCCCGATTTTGAACCGAATACCTTAAGTGCATCCTTCTTATCTTCAGGATAAAAGCTGATGGTGAAGTAATCGTTGTCATCCATGAATTCATGAGTATATCTGGATGTTCTCACATATGTGGTAGCTACAGGCTTTCCCCAGAGGGTTCCCGTTCCGCCCCAGCTTATGGTCATAGAATTGAACTTATCCATAGTACCGGCTGTAAGAAGGGCCCACTTTTTGTCAAACTGTGAAAATGTATCGATCTGTAATTCCATATTTCAAAACTCCTCTCAAAAACGCAATTTTGTACAATCAATTAAATAAACGTACTGATATGATTTTAACATAAAATTTAAGGAGGAAAAATAAATGAATAGTATAATTTTTGAATCTTTTAATTCGGGAAAACTGAGAATTCCCGGAAAGGAAGTGAACTTTGACGAGATTCCATGGTCAAAGCATCCGGTATTCGAAGGAGTTGAGCTGAAGCACATCATCACATCTAAGGATACAGACGGTGAATACAGCTATCATCTTGTAAGAATTGCTCCGAATAAGAGTATCCTGAATCATATTCATGAGACCCAGCTTGAAACTCATGAAGTTATAGCCGGTGATGGAGTATGCATAAATGACGGAAGCGAGCTTGAATACGAGCCGGGCATCATATCTATCATGCCTGCTAAAGTGCCTCATGAAGTACATGCGGGAAAAGACGGTTTATGTCTTTTTGCCAAGTTCTTCCCGGCTCTTTGCTAGTTTTCATCCAGCAGTTCCTGATATTTTTTCGGACTTAGTCCGACAATTTTCTGAAAGCATCTGTCTAAGTGGCTTTGATCGTAGAATCCTGCTTCATAAGTCACTTCGGCGATGCTTTTCTTTTGTTCAAGAAGTCTCTGAGCTTTTCTAACCTTACACTGTATCTGAAATTGATGCGGTGTAAGTCCGAAGGCTTTCTTAAACTTTCGGATCATATGATAAGGGCTTATCCCGGCGTCTTTAGCCATCTCTTCGATGAGATACATATTTTCGGGATTATCCAGAATGGTATCCTTCAGATTCTCCAGATACTCGTCTTCCGCATCTGTAGCGGTCTTTATACAGAGAACCATCATGGAATAGGACTCATCGTCTACGGGTTTAAGTTCATGAAGGATATTCGGATAGATCTGAAACTCATCTCCCTCACCGTAGATTATGCGTTCTCCGTCTATAACCATACATACTTTACCGGATTCCACATAACCGGCTATAAGATGATCTGCATGAGTATGAGGAGGATACGACATTCTGCAGTTTTGATAATGTACGCATTCTATCTCGTTATTCTTTTTACTGTATCGAATATCGTTCATGATTCACACCTTAGTATTTTAAAAATCTGTGTAACCGTATCTTTATGATCATTGTTACCAGAACAAAAATCAATGTATGTATAAGAATTGCGATAGTCCCGGACTGATCAAAGTAATCGGTATTTCCAACCATTTTGAAGCCATCCATAACAGGCGGTAATATATAATTCAGAAAACTCATCTGAGGAACTTCATGTATAATTGAATGCTTTGTTACGGCCAGTGTCACCGTGAAAATAAGCAGTATAAGCGCCGTCTTGCGATTCTTAAAGATCCTTTTATGGAAGAAATCTCCGACTGAGAATCCGCATAATCCGCTTGCGAATATAAGTATGGCTGCCCTTACGGGATCTTCGGGCTTCAGAGGTCTTGTAAAATATCTTTCAACTCCTCTTGAAGATATAACCGGCACTAAAACCAGAATAAGCGTATAGACTATACATACAGTAAGATATACCAGCTCTCTTGAAATATAAAAGTTTATATACGAATTACTGTGAAGCTGGAGCAGTTCCTCCTGAGTATCATTTTCCTTTGAAGCTATGCTCATGGACATTACAGTACATACCACAAAAAGAAACAGGCTTGTGATAAGAAAATTACCTGTAATCTGTGACGGCATCAAAGAATACATTACTCCCAGAAATACCAGTATCGCAATAGTCGGGATCACGAGCAGTGCACTCTTAAACATTATTTTCATTCTTAAAATGTATAAACTATATAAATTCTTCAACTCCAACAAGCTCCCAGCCTTCTGCAAATAGTTTCTGTACTGTGTTTTTGATCTCGTTTTCACGGACAACCAGCATATATTTATATCCGTTACGGGTCATATCCGGCCACGGTTTAAGATGGCTGTCTTTAACGAAAATCTTATACATCACCATCTTATCAATGCTGACTTCGGTAAGTTTGCCTTTGATGATAGTGAACTGCTTATCGGAAAGCTCTTCTATCAGCTTTCTTTCATGACATGACATAAAGACTGTAATACCGTTATTCTTCATTTCTTTGATCTTGGAAATAAAGACAGCCTGAGAATCCGCATCCTGTCCGTTAAGAGGTTCATCAAGAAGTATGATATCCTTCGGAGCCATAAGAGCCTGAATAACGCCTATCTTCTGGATGCTTCCTTTGGAAAGGTTCCGCATTTTCGTATAAAGCATATCTTCCACGAAGAAATCTTCGGCAAGGCTTATAAACTCCGATTCTTCAACACCTTCCATAGAGGCAACGGACTTAAGATAACTGTATGCTGTTATATCAAGTGCCGGCATTTTCTCGGGAACATAAGAAAACCTGATCTTACGGGAATGTTCGACTTTTCCTTTGTTGATCCTGACCAGGCCTGCGAGAATCTTAAGAAGCGTACTTTTACCGCATCCGTTATGTCCGGTAAAAGCTATGGAATCTCCTTTATGGAAATCATGGGAAACTTCATTTATGATGATTCTTCCGTTATATATTTTTGTTACGTTGTTTAAAGATACTATTTTTTCCATGTCTGCTATTATATCACAAAACACAAAAAAATACCCTCCCTACGGCGGGTAATTCCGTAGAGAGGGTACGTGAAAGGAGTACAAACCTATGCTATCTTGTAATCAACTTTAAATTTTCGAAAGATATGCATAAGCCAAAACGACTGTCGGAGGGATTGCTGCAGCACTCATTATCAGATAAGCTTTCGGCTTTCTCTTAAATAATTTATTGCAGATTCCCTTACAAAAGAATACCAGGGCAATACATCCGATTACCACTCCTATAAAATATAAAAACCAGTCTGCCATTTTCAGATTCCTTAAAAGGTATCCAAGGCCTAAGAATATACCTGCAAAGAACGAAAATGTAATGGAAATAATCATATTTCCGCTGAATGAATTTCGATAAAGTTCATTCTCATATCTGTAAACTCTAGGTTTGCTCCTGTTTTGATCACGCATATTTGTACCTCTTTCTATAAACTCTCTCACCCACAAAAACAGCATCCGTATAAGCCGGTAGCCTATTCGGATGCTTTAGTAAACTTAAATTATTTAAGTGCAACTGGCTACCATAAATATCGTTCTTAGGCCCTCTAGCTTTGCGTCACAGAGTTTCCTCTGCTTTGCCGACTATTAATTTGTTTTACAATTTAATTATATTAGGTGTATACCTATAAATCAATAATAAATATCAAGATAAAATATCAAATATTTAACCATCGTTATAAATTTACCTATGTTATCTTTATATTTGTAACAGCACACTGATCACCGGTGATTGCCACATATACATCCTTAGGGTTTGTCTTTACGGTAGTGATGTTTTCAATATATATGCCTTCATTCTCGGTAATTGTAGTAATCATATTTCCTTCCTTTTTGAAGTTGATCTTTACATCCAGTCCTTCCTTATTCTTGATTTTCCAGATGTCCCAGCCTTCGAAGGAATCACTCTTCTTTACTTTGATCTCATTTTCGGAAGAGCCGTCTGAATCCCAATTCTCTCCGTCAATTCTTATAAGAGCATATTCGTGATAATTCTTTCCGTTAAGCTTTTTATCACTGGAAGAATAAAGGACTATATACGGACAGTGCCATACAAGTCTTGCGGTAGGAAGACTCTTTGAATGGAATTGCAGTGTCATATTATCCTTTATCACAATGCCTTCGGAGGATTCGGTCCTGAATCCGTCAATCTCCACGTTCGGAATATCTCCGACAGGTTCGTTGTCGATAAAGCTTATCCTCTCTGCGATGCGTTTTATGGTATTATCGTCAGCCGTATTTTCAGTCTGATTTATGGAAACATTGCTTATATGACAGTTCTCACCTGTCAATCCTAAATAAAGATATCTTGTACTGTCAGGCAGAGCTACAGTGATATTTACCGTTCTTTTATTGTCTGAAATAGAGAAATGCGCGTGATCCTTATACCTTACGGCTTCTATATAATAAGCATCTTTTTCGTTTGTAAGGACCGCAGTTAGTCCGCTGTGAGTGTTTTTGGACATTTCGGACTCTATCTTTCTAGCAGCTGTTGTAACGGTTCTGCCGTCAAATCTTATCTCGCCGTACTCTAAATAATTAAGCTCCTTTATCATCTTTTCATCGTCATATAATCTTCCGTCCAGGGAATCAAACAGGACAAATGAAGGAAGTGAATTGTCGGGATCTACATTATTTAAAGGAGTACATTTCAGACGAATTCTGGTAAATTTCGAAGTAATATAT
>CACZHN010000155.1 GCA_902780985.1 uncultured Lachnospiraceae bacterium
CTATGACTGTCTTACAGGACTGCTCCGAAAGAGCTGCATAGATGCCGCCTGTATGAAGCCATCTTACGCCGAGAGTTCCGAAGATATATTCGAAATCGAAATCCTCAGCTGTCACCTGTGATATAGCTGTATTTGCTCTGTCCGAACAAGCCAGGGCTCTTCTCAGACCGAAACCTCTTTCGGTAAAGTTGAGTCCGTTTCTGCAGGTTCTTCCGATACCGTCCGTCTCTTACCAGCAGATGAGACTTGTATCTACACCGCCCTGCTCTATAAAGTCCTTCAGAAGCTTACCGATCTCATTGTCGGCAAATGCGGTTATCACCGCTGTTCTCATACCGAAGGCCTTATGAAGTCCTCTTACTACGTTGTATTCTCCGCCGCCTTCCCATACACGGAAGTTTCTTGCGGTTCTTATTCTTCCCTCGCCCGGATCGAGTCTGAGCATTACTTCACCGAGGCTGACTGCATCAAATTTACATTCTTCAGCCGGTCTGAGCTTTAATTCCATTTCACCTGTCTCCTGTTTTTTTATATCAGCCTCTTATCTCTTTTACGATTCCGGCTGCTTCTCTTACAAGTTCTTCTATCTTTGCAAAGTCGCCTGCTTTGATAAGATCTTTGCTTACCATCCAGCTTCCTCCGCAGGCAAGTATCCTGTCATAAGCAAGATACTCTCTTACATTTTCGGAATTGATTCCGCCCGTCGGCATGAAGGAAAGATTCACATATGCGGCAGCGACCGCTTTGATCATCTTGATTCCGCCTGCCGGCTCAGCAGGGAAAAACTTTACGAGATCAAGTCCCAGTGACATAGCCAGTTCCATTTCACTCGGAGTCTGTGTTCCCGGTGTAACAGGAACTCCCTTCTCCTGACAGTACTTAACCACTTCCGGATTAAGTCCCGGACTTACTATGAACTTAGCTCCCGCTGCTACAGCTCTGTCCACCTGTTCCTTTGTAAGGACCGTGCCCGCACCTACCAGCATATCAGGATACTTGGCACTCATTTTTCTTATGGACTCTTCAGCTGCATCGGTACGGAAAGTAACCTCCGCACAAGGGAGTCCTCCTCGATACAGTGCATCCGCCAGGGGTTCCGCGTCTTTAACGTCATCCAGAACAACCACCGGTATGATACCGATCTTTCCGAATGAGGTCTTGATCTCATCTATTGTCATTACTATTCAGCCTCCTATAAGCCAAAATATGTTTTTGCATTGTTATAGCAGATATCTTCCACCATCCTGCCCAGATATTCCATATCCGCAGGATATTCGCCTCTCTCAACCTTTTCGCCTATCAGATTGCAGAGGATCCTTCTGAAGTATTCATGTCTCGGAAAAGAGAGAAAACTTCTGGAATCCGTAAGCATTCCGATAAATCCCGAAAGCAGTCCGCCGTCACATAAGGTTTCAAGCTGCAGCTTCATGCCGTTCATGTGATCCATGAACCACCATGCGCTTCCCAGCTGTATCTTGCTTCTGATACCTTCGTCATTCCCCTGAAAATTTCCCGCCATGCTCATAAGCATCGGCATATCCTTAGGGTTAAGACAGTAAAGTATGGTGCGCGGCAGCTTCTCGTCTTTATCCATGCTGTTCAGCAGTTTACCCAGCTGAGGTGCGTAGTTGAAGTCATTCAGGCTGTCATAGCCTGTATCTGCCCCGATCTTCTCAAACATTCTGTCCGAATTGTTTCTCAGCGCTCCGATATGAAGCTGCATAGCCAGACTGTTGTCCGCATAGAGTCCGCCCAGTTTCTTCATCAGCACACCGCGGTACATGGCAGCTTCCTGTTCGGTAACCGCTTCTCCGCCGAGACGCTTTTTAAAGATCCTGTCCGCTTCCGCCGGATCGTCTGCTACGAAAAAGTCGCATTCCAGACTGTGATCGGTAACACGGCAACCATTCTCCATAAAGAAGATAAGTCTGCGTCTTAGAGCTTCAACCAGATCCTCAAAGGAGGATATATCGAGCCCTGCAGCATCTCCGAGCCTTGCCATATAAGCACCGAAGCCTTCCTTCTCTATATCCAGGGCATCCCCCGGTCTGAAGGACGGAAGTACGTGTATATCATCCACGGTCTCCCTTATCTTTCTGTGCCATTCGAGATCATCTGCGGGATTGTCTGTGGTACAGAGTACCTTAACGTTCTGCATTCTGAGCAGATTAAGGGCTGAGAAGCCGGAGCTCCTCAGCCTTTCGTTACATTTATCCCAGATCTCTTCCGCTGTATCAGGATTCAGATTCTCATCAATGCCGAAATATCTTTTCAGTTCAAGGTGTGTCCAGTGATATAACGGGTTACCGAAAGCCTTCTGTACGGTATCCGCATAGGCCTGATACTTTTTATAAGCATCGCCGCTGCCCGTAACCAGTTCCTCAGGTACTCCGTTGGCACGCATAGCGCGCCACTTATAATGATCTCCGCCCAGCCACACTTCCGTCAGATTATCATACACTCTGTCCTCAAAGATCTCCTGAGGATTCAGGTGATTGTGATAATCGATTATCGGCATCTTTGCTGCATGCTCATGATACAGTTTTACAGCAGTCTCATTATGCAAAATGAAATTGTCGTTGATAAATTTACTCATAATCCTACTTCTTCACATCCGTTGTAAATGTTATTACATTCTGTTCTGCCGGATCGAATGCCTTCCACTCAGGCATATCGGTTCCGTCGTCATCCTTACCGTTAGGATCACCTGTCTTGACGAAGTTGGTATAGTAATTAGCCATCTGTCTAGCCAGGTCAAAATGTCTTCCTCTGAGAGGTCTCCAGCACTTGCCGAGAGACTCAAACCAGAACCAGAGGTCTACCGAATGGAATGTTCCCGGATTGTCCTCACCCGGAATATCAGGATCGAAGCAATAGCAGTAGAAGTTTCTGTTCTTTCCTGCTGCCTTGTCGTTTTCAACAGCTGCTGTTACATTTGTCTTAACGGACTTCTCTACGATGTTAACTCCGTTAAATGTAAACTCATCTCCCGTATATCCGCTGATGATAGGAACATCAGGGCACTCGCCGTCTACGAGTCTCTTAAGAGGATCTCCGAGGTAATGCTTTCCGTCTATGATAGGGAACATCTTCTTTGCCATGTCAGGCGGCATTCCCGGTGTGTTCTCAAATGATGAATACTCTCCGTAAAGATCACGAAGCTTAAATGCATCCATCTGACGTGCTTCCTCAAGACTCTTAACGCCAATGTATTCAAAGAACTCTTCACCCTTCTTCTCTGCTTCTTCAAGAGTAAGAGGATTGAAGATATCGCTTTCCTGATTCTCCATCTTGATCATACCGCTCATGATAACGGCACCCTTTACGATGTCATAGTTATCAGGGCATGTAAGCTGCTGCATGGTGCTTCCGCCGCCTGCAGACTGTCCTGCGATAGTGATCTTCTCAGGGTCACCGCCGAATGCGGCAATGTTTCTGTATACCCAGTGAAGTCCTGCCTGCTGATCAAGAAGTCCGAAGTTTGCAGGTGCATCCGGATTTTCCTTTGTTATCTCAGGATGAGCAAGGAAGCCCATAAGAGCCAGTCTGTAGTTTACGCTGACTACGATTATTCCTCTTCTTGCAAGACGCTCGGCATCAAACTCCATCTCGGCTGTATAGCCCCACTGGAATCCGCCTCCGAAGAACCATACAAGTACAGGAAGCTTCTCGTCCGTGCTGTTTGCAGGTGTCCATACGTTGAGGTACAGACAATCCTCATCCATCGGGATATCCTTATCCACATGCCATTCCTTGCAGTATACGTCTGTTCCCACACCCGGCTGATCCTGAACCGAGATAGGTGCAAACTCATATGCAAGGTATGTTCCTTCCCAGTCTTCACAAGGCTGAGGTGCTCTCCAACGGTTCTTTCCTACCGGTGGTGCAGCAAAAGGAACTCCTTTGAATACAGTAACTCTCGGATCTGCCGATGGCAGTCCGCGTACTTTTCCGTTTTCGGTAACTACTTCTCTTATCATGTAATAGTACTCCCCTCGTTGTTATATATATCATTTTATGTAACATGTAACTGTTCAGCAGGTAAAGATAATCAGGAAATAATCGTGAAAACTTGTTTTCTAAGATGATTTTCTGATTATCTTTAACCCTGCAAAGCAGGGTCACATAAACAATATGAAATAATGCTCCTCCGAAGGAGGTAGCAAGGTGCGAAGCACCGACATTATGAATATTGTTTTGTGACCTGCTGAACAGTTAATGTTTTTGAATCCGCCTTACGGCGCGATCTTAAATCGTAAAGTAGAACGGAACCACCGGAAGTCTGTCCTCTGAGTAAAGATTTGCATCCAGAGGGCTGTCCGACCATGCATAGGTGATGGCGTCTATCTCCACATCATCCGGAAGCTTTACGAATATCCTGTTGTCGGATATGAACTTCGCGGTTGCGATATGACGCTCACCGTGTGCTATGTACTCGAATCCGATTATATTCTTCTCGTCTCTTTCCGGACCGCAGATAACTCCGTATCCGTGAGACAGGATAAGCTTTGTACCCTCTTCGAAGATAACCTCGGCTCCTTCATCGTTTCTTATAACTTCCTTCATCTGAGGACCCGGGATATAATGTCCCTTTCCGTATACCAGATCTTCCGCTGCGAGAGCCGCACGGCGTCCTACCTCCTTCTTGTTGGTAGGATGAAGATCGTTGAACTCACCCAGATCGTAAGCCTGGATCAGAGCAGTCTTCGGAAGCTCGGTACATTTCCTCTGTTCCTCTGTAAGGAAGGAACGTCTGCCGTAATAAGCCTTTCTGTTGCCGTCGCTGAATCCCGCGATCTGCACGAACATGAAAGGAAGGCTGTCGTCTCTCCAGAGACGTCTCCAGTCCTTTATAACGGCCTCAAACTCTTCTTTATATGTTGCATAATCGTCTACGTTGGACTCTCCCTGATAGAAGAAGAATCCTCTGCACTGCTGTCTTCTCAGCGGATAGATCATGCCGTTATATACGCCTGTTGCCTTGTATGAGAAAAATGTAAGGTTCTCGATATAAGGCATCTCCTTTGCAACGGTGTATTCCCATTCTCCCGCAAGAGAAACCGTCTCACCGTCCGGACGCTTTATAAGATATTCCTTGCCCGGCATGAAACCGCCTTCGCTTCTGAATACCAGAAGCTTTATCTCAACAGTGTTGACTCCGGTCTTCAGAACTCCCTTAGGAACCTTATATATTCTGGGCGGATAGAGATATCCCGTTTCGCCTACGAACTGTCCGTTTACATACACTTTATCCGAATCCACGATGGCTCCCAGATAAAGCTTGCAGTCGTCTTCAGTCCAGCCTTCCGGAAGGACGAATTCCTTCTTGAAAAGTACGGCCAGACACTTGTTTCCGAGAGGTGTACCTTCGAAGAAGCCCGGTACGGAAAATGTACCGCTGAGATTTCCGGAAAGGTCTGCGTCAAAAGACTTATCCGCATCTTCTCTCCATGCCATATCGGCTTTTGCTTCGGTTTCTATGGTATTTTTAACCCACTCGTCGTTCTTGCATTCCTCGTATTCGGCTCTGTGAAGTCCCACCTCATCCATGGTCTTTTCGCTGACCCATGACTTGATAGGAGTTCCGCCGATGGCTGTATTGTAGATTCCCACAGGAACGCCTTCTTTTCCCTTGATCTCCTGTGCCGCAAAATAAGCTACGGCTCCGAAGTCCAGGATCTCAGGCATCTTTGCATACTGCCAGCATCCGTTCTCGATCATTTCCTCTGTATGATGGAAATTGAACTTCTCCGGAACTCTGAAGAATCTTATATCCTTATCGCAGGTATTTACTATCTCCTGCTCATATCTTTCAAGCGTGCGATTAAGCGGAAGTTCCATGTTGGACTGGCCTCCGCATACAAATACATCGCCGAATGTTACATGCTTGAATTCTTTAACATCCGTTGAATCGCT
>CACZHN010000156.1 GCA_902780985.1 uncultured Lachnospiraceae bacterium
GCGCAACCTTCGGCTGCAAGGTCAACCAGTACGAGACGCAGGCCCTGCGCGAGGCCTGGGAGCACGGCAACGAGAGCAACAGCCGTTTCTACACCGTCAACATAAACAACCATTGACAAAGTGCAGTCTTTTCCGCTTATGGTAATAGTACAGTCACAGTCAAATCTGTCGCTCATACTCACAACGTCCTGACCTTCTTCTATTGCCATATTCATAACAGCCTGCTTCATCTTATCCGTAGAATATACACCGTCTTTATTGACGAATACTCCCGAACCCACCAGCACTATCACCGCAACGATACACAGAAACGCTACCAGTCCTATCATAACGACCTTTGACGGGCCCTTTACTGTAGGATAAGGATTCTGCTGCTGAGGCGGAATCGCACTGTTCATAGGATTCTGATAGTATCCGTTTCCGGCCATACCGACATCCTGATAATAACTGTTCTGTGCAGGTGCCTGCTGTCTTGCAAGTGCTTCACCACAGATAAAACACTCTTTTGAACCATCCGGTATCTCACTACCGCATTTTGGACAAATCATGTATTTTCCCCCTTTAAAATACTGACAATAAAAGCACGGAATTATCATATAATCCCGTGCTCTATCATATCACAGCCGTTTAGTCAAAATCAATCTTTATACTTCCCGACTCGGCTCTGACTTTAATATTTTTGTCGCCACCTTGTTTAACATACTTTTTCTTATCATCATCGTCGTCGCTTTTCTTGTTCGGATTTTCTCCGTCAATCTTGATGCTGCCGTATTCGGTCTCCAGATCATAGCTGAATTCTTCTTTCTGACCCTTCAGCTCCAGATTCACACTGCCGTACTCTGACTTAACATCTATATCCGATGATTCAAATCCCAATGTCTTAAGACTGCCGGAAGAAAGTTCCAGCCTTGCCTTATCAGACTTTACATTATCCAGAGTGATACTGCCGTACTCATCCTTAAGATACATATCGTCTGTCGTTACATTTTCCATTTTTACGGAACCTGATTCCGCCTTTACCTCGGCTTCCTTTGCTGTTACATCGGTAAAATGTATTGAGCCGTATTCATCATAAAGCTTAAGCTTGTCTGTCTCTACATTTGTCAGCTTTGCCGAGCCCGACTGTGCCTCTATATCCGTATTTTCCGACTTCATATTCTCAATGCTGACCGAGCCGTACTCATTGTGTAACTTAAAATCGTTTACATCAACTCCGCTCATAGCGAAACGTCCCGATTCCTGGTCGATATCAGCCTTTTTCAGGACTGTTCCTTTAGGTACATAGAGCTTGAAGGACTGCTCGGATTCAAAATAAAATATATTGAAATGTAACTCACGTGGCTGTGTCCTGTAATTCAGTGTAAACTTTCCGTTCTTTACCTCTGCTGTCAGATCATAGTCATTACTCTTTGTATATTCAAGTTTCCAGCTGTCTCCCTCTACTATCTCAAGAGATGCATACGGAATCGATATCTCCGCTTCATCGAATTTTTCGAGTTCTAACTCACCTGTCTCAATTCCTTCATTTGCATATCTGATCTTTTTATTACCGTAATCCAGTGCAAAACCTTTTCTTCCGCCGAGGATGAATCCCGATATAAGTAGTCCTATTCCGACTGCGATGAGGACTATGCAAACATGTATAATTTTTCCGGTCACTGCCTTCATCTTAGTATCTCTCCTTCCTGATAAATATCTTCCTTGCCAGACCTGTAACAAGCTTCAGCGCAATCCCGCCGAACTTGAAAAATCCTATGATCCATATAATACCTAACGGTATAAGTACAAGTATCGATCCGGCTACCAGCATAAGCTGCGGAGTGGTAAGCGTCCAGAAGAGCACCGGTATAAGAAGCGCTCCTGCTAAGACCATTGCTCCACCCGCACATATAAATGCTAACTGGAATGAAAATACCACTGCGAGAAATGCTATAAAAAGTGATGCAACTACCGCAACTACCGGTATGGCAAACGGCGCCGCACATATATAAAGAAGAATTCTCCAAAGTGTTGAAGCACCTGACTTAACGTCTTTCTTCTCTTTCTGAACTTCAACATGCTTTTCTACCGATTCTCCCAGTATGCTTCTGGCAACCTGCTTCGGTGTACCGAGCTTATCCGTTACATCATCTATATCACTAAAGCCCGCATCCTCTATGTACTCCCTGTAGTAGTTCAGGGCATCTTCTCTCTCGTCTGAAGGAAGACCTCTGAGATACTTCTCAAGCTCAATCATAAATCTTTCCTTATTCATCTTAAACCTCCAAAACCTCCGAACTGTTTTCTTCCTTCTGTGTTTTAACCGGCTTCTTTTCCTGAAGAAGACTGTCTATCTTCTCCTTATAATCATCCCACTCATATCTGTAGTAGGTAAGCTTGGTCCTGCCCAGATCGGTTATCGCATAATATCTTCTGTTCCTTCCCTGATAAGGCATGTCGTACGTGATCAGAAGATTTTCTTTCTGAAGTCTCCTGAGAACCGGATACAGAGTTGATTCCGATATATCAACCACGCTCTGAACTTTCTGAGTAAGTGTATATCCATAGGAATCTTCCTGTGCGATGATTCCAAGTACGCATGCATCAAGCAAAGGTGCTGTAAGTTGGTATGTCATTACTACGCCTCCTTTTTTGTTTTCGTATAATACTATACAATGTATAATATTGTTTGTCAATACATATTATATAAAAAAGAATGACACAGGATGAAACATGGGGACGGGGTTGAGTGGTCAAAATGACCACTCAACCCCGTCCCCATGTTTCATCCTGTGTCTCACTTTCTGGCTTTATGCCATCTGTAGACAGCGACTCCGATTATTATCACATAGCCTATTATACTGAGCGTTACCGGGATCTCATTCAGGAACAGGATTCCCCACAATGCCGCAAATATAACCTGTGTATAATCAAATACGGATATATCTTTTGCAGGTGCGAATTTATATGCTGATGTTATACCGAACTGACCTACCGCCGCTGCTCCTCCGGCCGCCACAAGGCAGAGCAGCTGTTTCGGTTCCATATGGTGATAATCCAATATCAGGAACGGCAATGATACCAGACAGGAGAAAAACGAGAAACATATAACGATAATCGGTGTCCTCTCTCCTTTTTTACCCAGCTTTCTTACAAATACATATGCCATTCCGGCTCCGAAGCCTCCGTACAATCCCGCCAGCGCAGGAATAAGCTGAAGATTCGATCCCGTTGGTCTTATGATAAAGAGCGCTCCGATAAATGCAATGATCGTTGCTCCCACATCCGTTTTGGAAGGCTTCTCCTTCAGGATCGGTATCGACATGATAATCGCAAAAAACGGAGAAAGCTTATTAAGCATGTTTGCGTCTGACAGATCCAGTCTGTCAATGGCGTAAAAGTTTCCTATAACTCCCGAGGTTCCGAAGAGGCATCTCATCAGAATGTCCACTCTGTTCCTCTTCTCTATCCTGAATTTCTCACCGCTCATTACAAGAGTGATTATCGCTATAACCAAGGCCACCGCATTTCTGAAGAACACCTTCTGCATGGTCGGCAGATCTCCGGATATGCGGACGAAGAAAGTCATAAATGAAAATCCCGCCGCAGCTGCGATGATGCAAAGAATACCTTTTACATGGTTGTTTAATTTTTTGATATCTGTTAATGACATTATTTTTTCCTCACGGTTATCAAGGATAATCACTCTCCCCCGTTTAGTCAAGCATATTTACAATATAACCGCGACTTATCATTTGCATAGCGGTAATCTATCTGTTATACTAGTACGGTCCTAAAAGGGCTGTTATAAAAACTTTTCTGTTTATACGGAGGAAATATAAAATGGGTATGAATGTTGCATGTCTCGACCTTGAAGGTGTTCTTGTACCGGAAATCTGGATTGCTTTCTCAGAAGCAAGCGGAATCCCTGAACTTAAGAGAACTACAAGAGACGAACCCGACTACGACAAACTTATGAACTGGAGACTTAAGATCCTTGAGGAGCACGGTCTCGGACTGAAGGAGATCCAGGAAACAATCGCAAAGATCGATCCGCTTCCGGGCGCAAAGGAATTCCTCGACGAGCTTAGAAGTGTAACTCAGACAATCATCATCAGTGATACTTTTGAGCAGTTCGCTAAGCCGCTTATGGTAAAGCTCGGTATGCCGACACTGTTCTGCAACACACTTGAGGTTGCTCCTGACGGAAAGATCACAGGATTTAAAATGCGCTGCGAGAAGTCAAAGCTTACAACAGTTCGTGCACTGCAGAGCTGCGGCTTTGATACAATAGCTACAGGCGACAGTTTTAACGACCTTGCCATGATCGAGGCAAGTAAGGCAGGATTCCTGTTCAGAACAACAGATTCTATCAAGGCTGATTATCCGCAGTATCCGGCTTATGAGACATACGATGAGCTGCTGGCTGCATTTAAAGCAGCATTATAGGAAAATGCATTCCTAAATTTCTGTAAATACAAATACGAAAAAACCGTCCGAGATCACACAAATATAATGGTGACTCGGACGGTCTTTTTGTATTTTTGCATATCAGAAAATATCAAATTATTATGTCCATTGCTTCGCGTATTGTGGCTACCGGGATTATCTCGACGCCTTCTATTGATGAGAGTTCTTTGGACATGTTGGATTTCGGGAGCATTACGCGCTTGTAGCCCATTTTGACTGCTTCGCGGACTCTCTGGCCGCAGGATCTTACGCCTCTTATCTCGCCGGCAAGTCCCACTTCTCCGATTATCACTATGTCATCTCCCACTGTCTTATCACGGAAGCTGGAGTAGATTGCGCAGATGATACCCAGGTCCGCTGTCGGTTCACTGACTTTCATACCGCCCGCTATATTTACATAGCAGTCGCATCCGGAAAGGGATATGCCTCCCCTCTTCTCCAGAACCGCTATCAGAAGATTTACCCTGTTATAATCCAGACCTACCGCAGTACGTCTCGGCATGTTGAATCCCGTATCCGCACAAAGCGCCTGAAGTTCTACCAGAATAGCTCTGGTTCCTTCGATTGTACAAATGACTACTGAGCCCGATGCATTTTCAGGTCGTCCGTTCAGGAACATCTGAGAAGGATTATCCACTTCCTCGAGTCCCTTGTCGGTCATATTGAATACGCCGATCTCGTTGGTAGAACCGAATCTGTTCTTCTCCGCCCTGAGAAGTCTGAAACCTGCGCTGTCATCTCCTTCGAAGTAAAGCACCGAATCCACCATATGTTCCAGCGTTCTCGGTCCGGCTACCGTTCCTTCCTTGGTCACATGACCTACGATAAATACCGCAACGCCCATGTTCTTTGCAATCTGAAGCAGTCTGGATGTAACCTCTCTTACCTGGGTAACGGTTCCCGGTGCCGAATCGACACCCGGTGCTTCCATTGTCTGGATGGAATCGATTATCACCACTTCCGACTTGCACTCTTCGATGGAAGCTTCGATATTATCTATGTCGCTGTCCGAAAGAAGCATGAGCCTGTCATCGAAGGCTCCCAGTCGTTCGCCTCGCATTTTAATCTGGGACATGGATTCCTCACCGGATACATACAGGATCTTTATATCTTCCTTTACCAGGTTTCTGCACATTTCCAGAAGAAGGGTTGATTTACCGATACCCGGTGCACCGCCCACGAGCACCAGCGAACCCTTGACAATTCCGCCGCCCAGAACGCGGTCCAGTTCTCCGATATTGGTCTTGACTCTGGTCTCCTCAGCGGAAGAAACTTCCTTTATGCTGGTAGGCTTCGGTCTGGCAGCCGCAATACCCACCGCAACTCTGCCGCGCTGAGGTTTTACGTCCTGCTCCACAAATGTATTCCACTCTTTACAGCCCGGACACTGCCCCAGCCATCTGCCGGATTCGTATCCGCACTCTTTACAAAAGAATATCTTCTTTTCCTTTGCCATA
>CACZHN010000157.1 GCA_902780985.1 uncultured Lachnospiraceae bacterium
ACTTTTAAAACATAATAAAGCAGAAGGCCCAGAAGAAGAGCCGCTACTGCCAGTATCATCATTATAGCCATATTGAAGAAAGCATTCAGATTTCCTCTTAGGGCGCTGTATTCATCCGACCACTCGGTATAAGGCGACGCGCTGTCCAGCATCATTCCCACCGCTATGGATATAACATGTGCCATAAGCATAAGTATCGCATAAAATGCTCCGGTGAAGATATCGGCTTTCACATAGAAGCATATGATCACATCCGTGATAAAAAGTGCCGGATAGGTAAACATGAAGCTTACCGCAGCCTTTGCATACATCTGTGTCTCATACGGTACCGGAATAAACTTGAGAAGGGCCAGATGCTGTCCTTCTCTCGTAAATGAAGTGGATGCCAGTGAGTTAAGCGCCGTAGCGATAAATGCAACGGATACCACCACTATGACCATTATCATTCCCGCTCTGTCCTTACCGTCCTGATAAAGGGCTATATAATCTGCCAGGAATCCCTTGCTGCCCGTATAGTGAAACAGCATCCAGGTTCCTACCGGCCAGAGGATGTTTATATATGCGCAGTTGCCCGAAAAAGCCTTGGTCCTGAGGATAACTCTCAGTTCCTTAAGGATGCTTGCCTTAAACTGCGAATGCTCCCGTATGTCTCCCGAACCGATCTCCGCCTTCTTGGAAGAACCGAGAGATGCGGCGGTATAAAGTCCTCTTTGATAGAGAGCTCTGCCCACGAAGTAAAGCAGAACGATCAGCACTGCATTTCCCGCAAGGTAAAGAAGCAGCATGAGGATATTTCCGCGGCTTATGGCTTCTGCCAGCCAAGGTACCGGGAAGAATATGATGTTCAGAGTTTTCAGGAAGAGATTATTTCCGCTTCCCAGAGACTCCACATAGTTTTCCATGTTAACTTCACCGATTCCTCTGAGGGATACGATGAAGAGTGCCGCAAAGATAAGCAGGAAAAATGTCGATGTCCTGTAGAATACCTTTGTGCTCTTAACGCCGCTGAGGCTCGCCATAAGGATCAGGCTGAAGATGGCACAGTATATCATCGGGATCAGCGGTATCAGAAATACTCCGAGAGCCGAACCCACCAGTGATATCGGGTGAAATGCGGCGCTGAGTCCGATGTTTTTTCCTACCGCCATCAGGTAGCCTACAAATACGGCAATAAGTACCATGAATTCCATGATACTCTCTGCTATATATGCATATATGAATTTCGCCATCATCAGATGATGTGCCGGAATAGGCAGGGTTACAAAGTGCTCTCTGTCGGATGAGAAGAAAAGCACGCTGAAGATTACCAGTATTCCGAATATCATCGAGAAGGCCGACAAAATCTGTATCTCGAAGAGCATTCCCCCTCCGGGATTATCTACCTCTATCAGAGCTTCCGTCATGACATAGCTTATGAATCCCACGATAAGCGTACATGGGATCATTATGCCGAGAGCCGCAATCAAGGCCAGTACCTTGTACAGTCTTCTCTCCGGCAGCTTCATTTCCGAATTCTTCTGAAGTATCTTTATAAGGGATCTTACACCTAAGCTGTTCATACACAATTACTCACTTTCTGAACTATGCCTGTTACTTATCTGTGGAACCGACCATATCTATGAAGATAGCCTCCAGGTCTTTACCCGGATGTTCCGATTCGAGTTCCTCCACTGTCCCCTGATATAAAGATTCACCGTGATTGATGATTATGATTCTGTCGCAGAGCTTTTCGGCCACCTCCAGAACATGGGTGGAAAACAGCACCGCATTTCCCTTTTCCGCATGCTCCTTCATCATGGATTTAAGCTCGTATGCCGCCGTAGGATCCAGACCTGTCATAGGCTCATCAAGGATCCATGCAGGCGGATTATGTACCAGCGCAGCAATGACCATGGTCTTCTGTCTCATTCCGTGGGAGTACTCCTTCATAGGACGTCCCAGAGAATCCTTGATGCCGAATCTCTCGGCCAGTTCGTTGATCCTGCTCTCGCGGCTGTCCAGCGGAACCCTGTAAAGGTTCGCTATATAATTTATGTATTCGATTCCCGTAAGCTGAAGCAGTATGTCCGGATTATCCGCGATATACGCAAAGTTCTCTTTAGCCTTGAGAGGCTCCTTCACTATATCAAATCCGTTTACGGTTGCTTTTCCCTCAGTGGGCTTAAGTATTCCCGTCAGCATCTTTATAGCCGTAGTCTTGCCCGCTCCGTTAGGACCTGCAAAACCCACTATCTCACCCGGCTTGATCTCAAATGACAGGTTATCAACCGCCTTAAAATCCTTACCGTACACCATTGTTAGATTCTCAGCTTTTATCATACTACCTCCTGCCGAATCATCATATCTGATGTCTTACTACACTGTACTCGTCCCCGTTTGTATAATAGGGACAACCTTTAAATTTACTGTTTACCAGTCTGCTGAAATCATCCTCGTCCATATTTATGTCGCAGACATATTCTTCATTCTCGTCATCATACGCAAGGTATGCGCATGTATCACATGACTTTGCTGATTCTGCCATTATCTCTTGTTAGACCTCCTCCATATCTTTCGCTCTTCGGCCTCTCTTATAAGTTTATCCCTGAAATCGGGATGGGCTATGGATATCAGATCCTCCGCTCTTTCCCAGGTGGACTTGCCCTCGAGATTTACGACACCGTACTCGGTGGCGATAAAGTAAACCTGGCTTCGCGGTGAGGTTATTATATCTCCGTCAAACTGCGGTCTGATACGGGAATGCGGATTGCCCGTCTTTCCCCTGTATATGGAACTCATACATATAAATGCTTTGCCGCCTCTCGACGCCGAGGCTCCCGTCAGGAAGTCCAGCTGTCCGCCGGTTCCGCTTATCTGTCTCGCTCCTGATCCCTCTGCGGCTACCTGACCGTAAAGATCCACCGCCACGCAGGAATTGATGGATACCATGTTGTCCAGCTGCGCTATGACATAAGGACGGTTTACGTACTCCAACGGATATGCCGCTATTCCGTGATTGTCGTCCAGCCACTCGTAAAGCTCATTTGAGCCGATGGCGCATCCGAAGACACCTTTACCCATATCTATATTCTTTTTCTTGTTTGTAAGCTTTCCCGAACGGTACAGAGCAAGATAAGCATCGGTACAGAGCTCGGTATGCATTCCCAGATCCTTCAGATCCGACTGGGATATAAGCTCGCCGATGGCGTTCGGTATACTGCCCACACCCAGCTGAAGAGTTGCACCGTTTACGATATAAGGAATTATATGTTCGGCTATCTTCTTATCGGTCTCGTTCGGAACTATCGGGGGCACATCCCTGAAAGGCTCATGCTCTCCCTCTACTATGTAATCAACTTCCGAGATATGCACACACTCATCGTATCCGCCGTGGATCTTCGGAAGATTTTCATTTACCTCTACTATAACTATGTCGGCTCTTCGTACTATAGGTCCCGCCACACCGGTATTAACCGAGAAGTTAAAGTACCCGTGCTTATCCATAGGCGACACGCTGACCATGACAACGTTTACCTTGATAAAGAACTCGTAATAAGCCGCATTGTTCTGGAATACCATGGGAATGTAGTAGCACAGTCCCTTGTCACACAACTTTCTCTCATAGGATGAACAATGCCAGCTGTGATATATGAAATGCTCCTGGGACTCATCACACTCCGCAACCATGATAGGTCCGTCAGTAAGATTTCCTCTTATCTTTACATCAAAGAGCTCATCGCGTCTCTTTGCCAGCGCTCTGTCCAGCAGGACCGGCTTTCCCAATGTACTTGTATAATCTACCCAGTCTCCGCTCTTAACTACCCTGACTGCTTCTTCAGGACTGCGGAGCTTACTTCTGTATTCCTCTGAAAAGTCTCTCAGCATACACACGTCCCCCGATTAAAATCCTCTATGGGAATCACTCAAAATCAAACTTGTAATCCAGTCCCAATGCATCACGGACTGCTATTATGTCTTTCTGTACGCCTTCGCTTACCGGAACTCCCTTGTCCTTACGTTCAAGCCATACGTCGTATTCTTTTTCGCCTGCGGTATATATCCTGTCAAAGCCCGGGGCTTTCTTGGAGCTGCGCAGCTCTCTGCATATATTTCCCGCTATCTTCTTAAATTCTTCTCTGCCCATAAATGCATCCGGATCCACCACGAAGAAGAAGTGTCCCAGATGATACATCTGCGGTTTGCCGCTTTCATCCACTCCGGTAAGAGCCTTCATGAACTGACCTCCCGAAAGGGCTGCCGAAAGGATCTCCACAACCGCGGCATATCCGTAGCCTTTATAGCCCGCCAGCTCTTCTCCTATGCCTCCCAGAGGCGCAAGAGCCGCCGTACCCTTAACCAGGTCCTCTAAGATCTTTTGGCTGTCCGTAAGGGCCTCTCCGCTTTCCGAGATGACCGTTCCCGCAGGAGTTGGTCGTCCTTCTCTCGCGTAATACTCGATACGGCCTCGCTGTACTATGGATGTAGCACAGTCCAGGCAGAACGGAAATTCCTCATCCGTTGGAAGGGCAAATGTAAGCGGGTTCGTGCCCATCATGTTTTCAACTCCGAAGGTCGGAGCGATGGACGGTCTCGCATTTGTACCCGTAACGCCTATCATTCCCTGCTTGCTGGCCATGGTTGCCCAATAACCCGCAATTCCGTAATGAGTCGAATTCCTGATGGCACCGCCTGCCATACCGTAGGTCTTTGCCTTATATATAAGGGACTCCATCATATGATAGCTGGCTACCATTCCCATTCCGTCATGAGCATCCATGACTATAGTGGTCGGAGTCTCTTTTATGATCTCGATATTTGTAACCGGAAGCAGCGTTCCCTTAACGATACGGTCAATGTATATCGGTTTGAAACGATTGCATCCGTGACTTTCTATACCCCTTCTGTCGGATTCCAGAAGAACATCCGCACAGATCTTTGCATCCGCTTCGGGTACCCCATATCCCTTAAATGCATCGATCATAAAGCTGTTCATCACATCCCAGGCCACATACGGTCTTGTTTCCTGCATATAACTACCTCCCCCTGTTGTATTTAATTCTCTGTCGATTTTATAAAGTCCAGTCTCTCATGAAGCTTTTCGATGAAGGCCAGTGTGTCCTCATCCGCCTCTCTTCCCGACATGTAATACTTTATCTTGCATTCCTCTTCGGCACTTCCGCCCGTCCTCGGTTCTCCCCCCATAACCTTGGCAAGCTGGCGTACCGTTCCCGCATTTCCGTCTATGATTGCCGTATCGGCGTTAAAAAACTCCCTGTAAAGCGGGATGAAATAATTGAAATGTGTGCAGCCCAGTACCAGTGCCGAATACTTATTCATATCCAGCCCGCTGTATCTTTCTTTCAGATACTGCCTTACTTCGTCGGTATCGAATCGACCCGTTTCCGCAAAACGCACCAGTTCCGGCATTTCCAGAAGGTCCACCGCATGGCTCTTATCCACCGCATCCAGAAGATTGTGAAGCTTGTTCTCTCTGATGGTTACGGGTGTGGCCATAACAAGGATTCTCTTGTCTGCCGTATTCTGCTTTACCGCCGGCTTCACTGCCGGTTCCATTCCGACTATAGGGATTTTAAACTCATGTCTCAGCTTATCCGCTGCCACGGCTGTAGCTGTGTTGCAGGCTATCAGAACCGCATCCGCTCCCTTGCCGATCAAAAATGTTACTATATCTCTTGAATATCCTAATATCTCTTCTTTAGTTTTAAGTCCGTAGGGAACATGATCTGTGTCCGCATAGAATATGTATTCCGCATCCGGAAGCTTTCCGCACGCCTCATGCAGAACAGAAATTCCGCCTATTCCCGAATCAAATATTCCTATCTTCATACGCCAACTATTGTCTGTCCTTCGTCTGTTTTTTTGCTAAGGCCGAAGTCCGGCCACTATACGTTTATT
>CACZHN010000158.1 GCA_902780985.1 uncultured Lachnospiraceae bacterium
GTTTCAAATAACAGCGCACATCGCTGGACACCGGATGTTCCTATGGTTGTTCCTGAAATAAATCCTGAGCATTTCGAAGTTATCGAGTCACAGAAGAAGAGACTCGGAACAACAAGAGGATTTATCGCAGTTAAGCCTAACTGCTCAATTCAGTCATATGCTCCGGCACTTTATGCTCTTAAGGAGTTCGAGCCTAAGGAAGTTGTTGTTTCAACATACCAGGCTATCTCAGGTGCAGGTAAGACATTTAAGGACTGGCCTGAAATGATCGAGAACGTTATCCCGTTCATCGGCGGCGAGGAAGAGAAGTCAGAGCAGGAGCCTCTTAAGGTTTGGGGCAAGGTTGAGGACGGAGTTATCAAGAAGGCTGAGGATGGTCCTAAGATCACAGCTCATTGTATCAGAGTACCGGTACTCAACGGACATACAGCTTCAGTATTCGTAAAGTTCGGTAAGAAGCCGACAAAAGAGCAGATTATTGAGAAGTGGGAGAGCTTCAGCGGAGAGCCACAGAAGCTTGAGCTTCCAAGTGCACCAAAGCAGTTTATCAGATACATGACAGAAGAAAACAGACCTCAGGTTAAACTTGATGTGGACTTTGAAAACGGAATGGGAATTTCTATGGGCCGCCTTGAAGAGGATTCACTCTTTGATTATAAGTTTGTAGGTCTTTCTCACAATACAGTTCGTGGTGCTGCAGGTGGCGCTGTTCTTTGTGCAGAGCTGCTTAAGGCTAAGGGATATATCGCTCCAAAGAATCAGTGAGGGACTGATCAAACAGGGCGAGAATATATATGTGTGAAAAAGTATTTATAAATCTAAAATTACATACTAGGGGTATTTAGGAGGACTCATGGACAAGAAGAAGTTGATACTTATTACTTCTCCACCAGCATGTGGAAAGACCTTTGTCGCTAAGAATCTGGCAAAGGCACTTAATAACTGTGTTTATCTTGATAAGGATGACCTTATCGTTCTTTCCAAGAAGATTTTCGAAGTGGCAAAAGAGCCTTTCGACAGATCATCTGATTTCTTTCACGAGTGGATTCGTGATGCAGAGTATGACGCTATCATGGAAGTAGGCCTTGATGCCATCAACTACAATGATACAGTTATCCTCAACGCACCTTTCAAGAAGGAAATCCGTGATCAGAAGTGGCTTCAGGACCTTCGTGAGAAGCTGGCTAAGTTAGGCGCAGAGCTTGTACTTATCTGGATTCACACAGACATCGAAGTTGTACATCAGAGAATGGTATCACGTAATTCTGAAAGAGATACCTGGAAGATCGAGCATTGGGATGAGTACGTTGCTACTCAGGACTACACAGCTCCTGAAAACGTTCCTGAGATGTTCGTATTTGAAAATTCATCAGAAGATGAGTATGAGAAGTCTATCGGTAAGGCTATGAACCATATACGTGGAAAGATTACAGAGGTGTAATATGGCAGTTGTACGTCCGTTCGCAGGATATCGTCCTGATAAGAGCGTGGTAGATAAGGTAGCAGCGCTTCCTTATGATGTATATAACAGAAAAGAAGCTAAGGAAGAGGTTATGAAAGAACCTAAGTCCTTCCTTAGAATCGACAGACCCGAAACAAATTTTGATGATGATTTTGATATGTATTCAGAAGCAGCTTACGGCAAAGCCCGTGAGCTGCTTCATGGTGCTTTCAGCGACGGAACATATATTCATGATGAAAGTCCGGTATATTATATATACGAACTTATCATGGACGGAAGGTCACAGACCGGTATCGTTGCTGCAGCATCCATAGATGATTATCAGAACAATATCATCAAGAAACATGAAAATACACTGGCAGCCAAGGAGCAGGACAGAATCAATCACATTTATACATGTGATGCTCAGACAGGTCCTATCTTCCTTGCTTACAGAGACAGAGATAAGATAAATGAAGTTGTCGGAAGAGTTAAGGAAACTCCTAAGACATACGGATTTACATCGGATGACGGTGTAACTCATAATGTATGGGTTATCACTGATGCTGCGGATATAGATGTTATCAGAACAGAGTTTGCTGATGAGAACAGAATCTATATTGCAGACGGTCATCACAGAGCAGCATCTGCCGTTAAGGTAGGTCTCAGAAAGAGAGAAGAGAATCCGGGATATACAGGTGAAGAAGAGTTCAATTTCTTCCTTTCCGTTCTTTTCCCTGAAAGCGAGCTTAAGATACTTCCTTACAACAGAGTTGTAAAGGATCTTAAGGGAATGTCAAAGGATGAGTTCTTTGCAAAGCTTGCCGAGATTTACGACATTGAGCAGACAGATGCAGCTTATCAGCCTGAAGAAAAAGGTACAGTGGGAATGTTCATTGAGGATTCATGGTATGTTCTTAAAATCCATGATGAATTAAAGAGCAGCGATCCTGTAGAAGGACTTGATGTATCACTTCTTCAGAATTATGTACTGAATCCAATTCTGGGAATAGAAGATCCGAGAACCGACAGCAGGATTGCATTTGTCGGCGGAATAAGAGGTCTCGGAGAGCTTGAGAGAAGAGTAAACACAGATATGAAGGTTGCGTTCTCTATGTATCCGACATCCATCGGAGAGCTTTTCGATGTAGCAGATGCAGGTCGTCTGATGCCTCCGAAATCAACCTGGTTTGAGCCAAAGCTCAGAAGCGGCATTTTTATTCACAGACTTGACGAGGACTAAATTATATGATGAAACGCAGACAGAACGTATTCGCAATAAATTGGATGGAGGTTGAGGCTCTTGTTACGGCAAAGCATGACAACCCTCATCACATACTTGGAATCCATGAGTGTCTCGATGACGTATACGTAAATGTATTCATTCCGGACGCTAAGGTTGTTAAGATAGCCGATGTTGAGACCGGAAAGGAGTACGCTCTGGTTTCTGACAGAGTGAAGGGCTTCTACAGCGTTAGAATCAAGAATAAGAGCAGATTCGATTACGTGGTTAAGGTTAAGTACGAGGACGGAAGAGAAGAAACTTTCGTGGACCCATACATTTTCGAGCCGGTGATCGATCCTATCGATATAAGCCTTTTTAACGAAGGCATGCATTATGAGATCTACGAGAAGCTGGGTGCTCACCCTATGAATGTGGACGGAGTTGACGGAACTCTTTTCGCTGTATGGGCACCGAATGCGGAGCGTGTTTCGGTTGTGGGTAACTTCTGCAACTGGGACGGCAGAAGATATCAGATGAGAAAGCTGGATTATTCCGGAATCTTCGAACTTTTTATTCCGGGAGAATTCGAAGGCGAGATCTACAAGTACGAAGTCGCTTCAAAGAAGGGCAGCGTATTTATGAAGGCCGATCCTTACGGATACTCATCGGAGGTGCGCCCTGCCAACGCTTCCATAGTAACGGATCTCAAGTTTAAGTGGTCCGATGACAGCTTTATGGCTGCCAGAGGAAAGAAGACAGATTCCGAAAAGCCTATGAACGTTTACGAGGTTCACCTCGGTTCATGGAAGAGACCTATAGACGGAAGAGAGTTCTTCAATTATCGTGAGATAGCAGAAAAGCTTTCCGACTATATGCTGACAATGGGCTATACACATGTAGAGCTCATGCCTGTTACGGAGCATCCTTATGATCCTTCATGGGGATATCAGGTTACGGGATATTATGCACCTACTTCAAGATACGGCAAGCCTCAGGACTTCATGTATTTTGTTGATTACATGCACAGCAAGGGGCTCGGAGTTATAATCGACTGGGTGCCTGCGCATTTCCCTAAGGATGAGCACGGTCTCGGAAGATTTGACGGAACTGCACTTTATGAAAATGAGGACGCCAGACGCGGAGAGCATCCGCACTGGGGAACTTACATATTTAACTACGGACGTAATGAAGTAAGGAATTTCCTTGTGGCCAACGCTCTTTACTGGGCAGATAAGTACCACATTGACGGAATCCGTATGGATGCTGTAGCTTCCATGCTGTATCTGGATTACGGACGCGGACCGGGTGAATGGATCCCGAATAAATTCGGCGGCAACGAGAATCTCGAAGCTATTGATTTTATCAAGGAACTGAACACCAAGATGAATGAGCTCTATCCTGACGTAATGATGATCGCAGAAGAGTCCACTGCATGGCCTATGATGACCCATGCGGTACCTGAGGGCGGCCTGGGATTCGATTACAAGTGGAACATGGGCTGGATGAACGACTTCCTGGGATACATGAGACAGGATCCTCTTTACAGGAAGTATCATCATCAGGAACTTACCTTCAGCATGGTATATGCTTACAGTGAGAAGTTCATACTTGTTCTCTCACATGATGAAGTAGTACATGAGAAGGGTTCTATGATTGAGAAGATGCCGGGAGGATATGAGGATAAGTTCTCGAACCTCAGAGCGGCATACGGATTTATGATGACACATCCGGGCAGAAAGCTTCTGTTCATGGGACAGGAATTCGCCCAGATGAAGGAGTGGAACGAATCATCGGAGCTTGACTGGTCACTCTTCGAGTTTGACGCTCACAGATATCTTCATGATTATGTGAAGGATCTGAACAAGCTTTATACTTCAGAGCCTGCTCTTTACGAGCTGGACAATGATCCGGAAGGCTTTGCATGGATCAATGCAAATGATGCCAACCGCTCCATACTTTCCTTCGAAAGAAGAGGAAGTGACGAGAAGGATACACTTCTTGTAGTGATAAACTTCACACCGGTTGATGCTAAGAACTACAAGCTTGCGGTTCCGGCCGCAGGTAAGTGGAAGGAAGTTTTCTCAAGTGATGCCGCAAAGTACGGCGGTGACGGAAGAAATAACAAGACAGCTAAGATTTCAAAAGCAGGAAAGGTAGATGGAAGAAGCAATTATATTTCAATCACCGTACCTGGACTTTCAATGAGTGTATTTAAAAAGGTAAAGACAAAATAACCGGTCATAAGATCGGCTGATGTATTAGATTTTATTGAGAGCGTAGGGGGTGGCTGTTTCCATTACCGACGCTCTCTAGTAATTTGTTTACACTGCATGGACAGTGCTTTGAAACTAGAATGGAGGAAAGAAAAGTGGCTAAGATTGATATCATATCAGGATTTCTTGGAGCCGGAAAGACGACTCTTATCAAGAAGCTTATTGAGGAAGCTTTTAAGGGCGAGAAACTCGTACTTATCGAGAACGAGTTTGGTGAGATAGGAATCGATGGTGGATTCCTTAAGGATGCAGGAGTACAGATAAATGAGATGAACTCCGGATGTATCTGCTGTTCTCTTGTTGGCGATTTTGGTGAAGCACTTCAGCAGGTTGTTAAAGACTACGCACCTGACAGAATCATCATCGAGCCATCAGGAGTTGGAAAGCTCTCTGATGTTATTAAGGCTGTTCAGAAGGCTGCAGAAAGCATCAAGGCTGACACGGTCAATAATATGGTCTCCGCTCCACCTTTCCTCAGAAACTTTTCCGCAGGTGATGATCTTTCCAGCGAGGCAGTGCGCCATCTGGAATCAGAACTGGGAGAATTGACCAGTGAGGCGGTTCATCATCTGAATAAAGCCTTAGAGAATGGTGCCGGACTGAGTCATCTCAGTGAAGAAGAGATCATAGATAAGGTAGAAGATTTTCTGGCCGAAGTGGACCAGGCAGTGTTGAATGCCGCCCAGGAACATCAGGATGAAGCAGAAGACAGGATGGAGCCGCTGACCAAAGAGGCAGTGCACAGTCCGGTTATCTCTCCGTCTGATCTCGCCGTTCTCGGCGGGGAACTGGAGGTTCTTGGCTTTGGAAATATTATCCTGTTCCGGTCCCGCGACCTTTTGAACTGGGAGTATATCGGCAAGCTGCTCCTGCCCCAG
>CACZHN010000159.1 GCA_902780985.1 uncultured Lachnospiraceae bacterium
GGTATCTGTACCTGAAACTCGGTTCCTTCTCCCACGGTACTGTTTACTCTGATATTTCCCTCCATGCCTTCCACAATAGACTTGGAAAGCGCCAGGCCTATGCCCACGCTGTTGGGATTAACATCATTTGATACTCTGTAGAATCGCTTGAAGATATTCGGAAGTTCTTCTTCCGATATTCCGATTCCGTGATCTCTGATATTAATTCTTGTAAAGACGCTGTTGGTCTCTACCTGTATCTCAATCTCTTTTCCTTCATCGGAATAGTCCGATGCGTTCTTAACTATATTGATGAGGGCTTCCGTCAGCCACTCGGAATCTGCCATGATATAGTTTTCTCCCGATTCATCTTCCGATTCATTTCCCGACTCTGCTTCACCTGCTTCGGGAAGTTCGATCACCAGCTTCTGCTTCTTCAGATCCGTAAGGTAACCCACGGCACTTCGCACTTCATCCAGCACGGTGCTTACGGAGCACTTTCTGATATCAAAGTCGATAACTCTGGCTTCGATACGTGCCAGCTTCAGCATTGAAAGAACCATCCACTGCATTCTGGTCATCTGATTCTCCGCCTCACGGAGCACCCGCTTTTTCTCTTCATCTGTTTCCAGCTTGTCATTCAGCAGAAGGTCGATAAATATATTCAGAGATGCCAGCGGAGTCTTCAGCTGATGGGATATATCGGACATAACATCCTTCAGAAATTCCTTCTCCTCGGCTTCCCTTCTCTTTCCTTCACGGAACATATTTACCAGCTTTTCGAAATTGGAATTGAGAATTCCTATACTTCCTTCATCCAGGCCGGTGGTGAGTTCCTTATCGGAATCCTTCATCAGTTCGTCCATCATTTCCGCTGCATTTTCAACTGCACTGTATGCACGGCCGATCTCCCGGGAACAGAAAACATACAGGATTCCCGCCATCAGGATTTCGACAGCCCCGACTAAAATAAAGAGCCATCCTGCGCCGGGATCAAATCCGCCTATGCTGTAAATGTACCAGAGCAGGACAAAGCTGACAGCCAGACATATGGCTGCCGTAAAGAGATAGTTTCTTCTGAACTTTTTTCTCTCATAATCGCTTGTCATTATTCCTCCGAGAATCTGTATCCTATTCCTTTGATGGTCTTGATATATCCCGCATCATCTCCCAGCTTGTCCCGGAGACGCTTGATATATACGGAAAGTGTGTTGTCATCTATATAACTGTTCTCTGTATCATAGAGCTTTTCAATAAGCTGATTTCTTGTAAGTGCAATGCCGCTGTTTCTGAGGAATTCCCTAAGCAGTCTTATCTCCGAAGGTGTGCACTCAACCACCTCGCCGTTTTTATAAAGACGGAATTCCGCGGCATTTAATATATGGGATCCGAAAATGTATTCCTGATTTGACATATCCGCTGTTGCTGTAGATGCTGTTTCGATTGCACCCGCATTTTCATTTACCGCACTTTCCGCCAGTCTTCTGATCCTTTCTTCCCTGCGGAATATGGCTGAGATTCTGGAAAGAAGTTCCTTTACTCGGTAAGGCTTCGTCACATAGTCATCCGCTCCCAGATCTAATCCTCTGACGATGTTGGCTTCGTCACCCACCGCCGTTAAAAAGATAACCGGTATCTCTATCTGCTTCTCCCGAAGCTCCTCCAGAAAATCAAAACCACTGCCGTCAGGCAGCATAACATCAAGGAGAATCAGATTAACTCTCTCCTCCGATGCACCGTCGGCAGTGACCGTTTTGCGCGCCTCTGCAAGATTCTTCGCATGTCTTATCTCATAGCCTTCGGCCCGCAGTGTATATTCAGTTCCCATTGCAAGTGCATAATCATCCTCTACAAGAAGGATGCAATATTTACCGTTCATAGAAATTGTTGTCCCCTTTACTTTGCTTCCCCTTCGGTATCCGCCTCGGTGTTATCCATTTCCGGCTCTTCTTCGGTTTCTTCAATATATTCTTCCGGCGGTCCATATACTTTAGGTTCATTATTATTGATCGGATTGCATCCGGCCGTACCGAATAAAACAGATGCAGCAAGACCGATCAATGCTATTTTCTTAGGATTTTTTCTCATACGAAAACCTCCTCACTAATTCATCAGAAAAGCCGAAATGAGACGCTTGATATCTTCTATATCCTCATTTATCTTTTGGCTTTCCTCTTCATCCGTACCAAAACTCGAAAGCTTTGAATCAAATGCATTATTATTCGGCTCATTGAAACCAAGGATCACACGGTTGCCCGTTACACTCATCGCCATGCTCTTATACTTCTCACTGAGTTTCTGAAACCTTTCCATCAATGCCGGAGTCAGAAAGTAAAATGCTTCCTCAGCATTTACCGAATATACGTCATACTGCTTGTTAAATTCAACGCTTTCGAATTCAACCTTGTATCTGTCATTCAGCCATTCACCGTCTACGCGATACTTATATGAATCACTGAATAAAAACAATTGAGATATGCTCTTTTCCGGCAGATTAAATATCATCATTCGTCCGGAGAAATATGTCTTATCCTGATTCTCGCCGGCAAACTTAGACTTAACATCGGACACCTCAAACGGTATCCCGTTATATACCGCACTGATATAATCTTCGGAACTGAAGAAGTTATCCATCTTGCAGAGCTTAAAGCTTCCGACCTGTTCCTTACTGAAGCCTTTATTCGGATCATAGATTACATTTTCAAAATTCCGGACAAGCGCTCTTTCTACAAAGATCTTCTTGTAAAGACTCTTGAGTTCTTTATCGTTCTTATAAAGCAACGAACATCCGATAAGTATAATAGGGAATCCTATGAACGGAATAAGAATAAATGGGATACCGATGATTATTATTAACATACCGGTCTTCCCGCGTTTTCTTAAGACATCATATCTATGCTTTAATTCATCCATATAACTACCCCACAATACAGAATTCGAATATGATATTTTATAAAAACCCTCTTCTCGTCGCTTCTTCGATCAGCTTCGGCTGGATCAGCGGATATGTCCATACCTCCGGAAGTTCCGATGAGATAACGACTTTTTCCATTTCACTGTGCAGCTCGTCCGCGAAGGAAGATATCTCGGCAAAGTACAGCATGCCGAAGGTTTCTTCTCCTGTGCTGTTCACCGTATTTTTTCCTGTTACGGAATATGCGCAGATCGGTTTAATGGTAAAGCTTGTTGCTCCCGTTTCTTCCTGCAGTTCTCTGCGCGCCGTATCATCTATAGCTTCGCCCGGTTCTCTGTGTCCTCCGGGAACTTCATAAGTATCTCTTTCCTTATGCTTGCAGTATACCCATTTGCCGTCAGCCTTTGAAATCATCACAGCAAATTTCAGTAAAGAATCATCTACCTCATCATAAAATCTTACGTTCATTCTAGTTCTCCCTGTTGCAGAAGTCTCCTATCTCGCCGAGTAAATTTCCCAGGCTGTGATATTTTCCGGAATAAATAACCGGATCCAGTACGGTTAAATCGATGTCGAAAGTGTCTTTCGGAGAAAGTCTCTCGTCCATCTGAATGTTTCTGATATAACAGAAAAATGTAGTCGAGTCTCCCGTCTCCACGGTTCTCGCCACCTCGCATTCGTATACCCACGGACTTTCGTCCAGCGTAGGAATATCCAAAACTTCGCCCCGGCTCACGCCGTAGGATATATCGTTCTTCTTTCCGTTCCTCGCGGACTTCGTTCCGAAATAATCCATAAGCGGCAGCATCTCCCTGCTTACGAGATTCGCGCTGAAGAGTCCGGTCCGGATTACATTTTGCTTTGTTTTCTTCGTACCGAACATGCTTATAACCAGAAGATACCCATCACCTTCTTCATGCGTTACGCTGAGCCATGTGATGGGCGCAAAATTGTGTGTACCGTCCTCATTATTCGTTCCGATAATGAAGGACGGCTGCACACACATTGAATATATAGGATCAACAGATTTTCTTTTCATATAACCCTCCAAAACCAACTACGCACGTCATATATGAATTTTAATCTATTTATCCATCGATTTCAAATTAAGCTAAGTCTGCTTTCATTTTTTTCTTGAAGCACTGAACCGCAAGTACCATAAGTACTGCTGCCACTGCCGATACGATAAGGATTGGCTTTCCGAAGCTTTCCCATGTGATGTCGAGCTTGAGGGCCGATCTTGTTGTCTTTGTGCAGTAGATAAACGGCAGGCAGTTGATTATCTTCTTAAGTACTCCTGTTGTTGATCCGGCATCGAAGAATACGCCGCCGACAAATGTTCCGAGTGAAATGATGATGGAGCAGACACCCGGCGCTGCCTTCTCGTTAAAGAATGTTCCGAAGATGAATCCGATGGCGATAAACATGAATGCTGATGGGATAAGTGCGGCAAATGTAAGAAGCACTCCGCCGATCTCCAGTTCAACACCTACTATAGCTGCAATGATAACCGCTGCGAGCATTGATACGGCAGCCTGAACGATTGCTACGATAACCATCGGAAGTACATATCCGTTGGTGAACTCGCTGCTCTTCATCGGTGTTGCGAAAAGTCTTGTCAGGAAAGAACCTCCGCGGTCCTTAGCGATGGTGATGGATGTGAAAAGCATTACAAATGTCTGTCCGAATATGATGATTCCGCCTTCAAGATTATCGATGCGGAAGATAGTCATTCCCGCTTCCTTCGGGATTCCCTCATTTACCAGTGTCATAACTACAAGCATTACTATCGGAAATGCAATGCAGAATATATAGCTAAGTGCGTCTCTTGACATTTCAAGCAGATTTCTTTTTGCGAAATTAAGTGTTCTGTTCATTTTATATCTCCTCTCCTTCAGCAACTGCCACAAATACTTCTTCAAGGCCCTTCTTGCCGGTTGCATTCTCAAGCTCCTCAAGGGTTCCCAGCTTCACGAGGCGTCCCTTGATCATGATTCCGATCCTGTCCGCCAGCGCTTCGGCCTCTTCCATATAGTGGGTGGTAAGTATGATCGTGGAATTCTTCTTAAGTTTCTCAACTGCTTTCCAGAGTTCTCTTCTTGCGAGAACATCCAGACCCAGTGTCGGCTCATCCAGGAAGATCACCTTCGGTTCGCCGATGACTGCCATGGCGATGGAAAGCTTTCTCTGCCATCCGCCGGATAAAGTCTTTGCTTTCTTCTTCAATACATCATGAAGATTAAATGTATTGATGACTTCCTGTACTCTTCTTTCCGCCTTGGCCTTATTCTCTTTGCCCGGGAAGTAAACTCCCGCCGTGAACTTCAGGTTTTCCTCAACCGTAAGGTTATCGGCAACCGCTGTATCCTGTGTGGATACACCGACCATAGTTTGTACCTCATCCAGGTTGCGTCTTATATCCTTACCGAAGATGGATGCATTTCCGTCTGACGGTGTGGAAAGTCCCGTAAGCATACGGATCGTAGTTGTCTTACCCGCTCCGTTTACTCCGAGAAGTGCGAAAAGCTCGCCTTCATATATTTCAAGGTTAAGGTCTTTGACAGCCTTTACACCCGAATACTCTTTTGTAAGATGCTCTGTTCTGATAGCTGTATTCTTCATTATGATTTCCTCCTTTTGAATCTGTATCTCTCTGATGAACGCATCATATTATTTTTGAGATTCGGGGGAAAGATTTTTGACATGAACGGTATTTGGGGAAAGATGAACGGTATTTCAGAGGGTGGAACCGGGGGACGGAGGTCGCGTAGTCAAAATGGGAATGGGGGACACTTCTTGAATATTCAAGGAGTGTCCCCCA
>CACZHN010000160.1 GCA_902780985.1 uncultured Lachnospiraceae bacterium
TCCTGTTATCGAGATATATCATAGCCGGTGTTGCACTTGGTGGTGTAAAGAGCTAATTATAAAGACCCGAACGTCTGAGAGACGTTCGGGTCCTTTTTTGTGTCATTCTGAGTTTTATTAGAATCCTTCGAATTCGGAGATAAGTCTTGTATCATTTAATTCCGATATGCTGTTTGCGTCATTCGGAACTCTGCTGTTATATTCTGCTTCGGTGATCTCACTGCCTATTTCGTAGGCCCATACAGGGATACAGCCGCTCTCATAGTATGCTTCCTCGATTGTGTACCAATCGCCGTCGGCGCCGAGTGTGAAATACTGTTTATCGCCGATATTTCCGTTTTCATCATAGTACAGATAGGCCTGAACCGAAGGGAGGAAGATGTCGATATGAGAGTCCAGTTCATACCAGGTGCATGTCATCTTTTCCGCATCATAACTTACGACTTGTACATTTCCGTCGGGATAGATAAGTGTGTTGTCCTTATATGAGCGGGAGAGTGCCAGTCTTCCTTCTGATCCGCAGTATGCATATATATCTACAGGAAAGCCGTAGTACGAAATTATAAGTTCGGGTGTTCCGTCATGATTGATATCATGTATGGAGTATGACACCTGATCAAGATCCACGTTCGGCCATCCGTAACCTTCGAGACCTGTATATATATCTATGTTATCCCATACGGTGTGATCCACAAAACCGTTCATCTGAGCTTCTTTATAAATGTATATGACATCCTGATAATAAGCCAGAGCGGCATCATATCCGGTTCCCAGAGGATAGGTATTGTCTACAGCCTGATCTTCACTGAGCTGCTCTTTCTTTATAGGCATAAGACTTACGGATCCGTCTTTTCCGCTTACCGATACGGCGTAATAATATGTTTCTGCACCGGAGGTATAGGAAATGCCGTATTCAGGGAAGTCTCCCCAGAATGTAACTATAGCTTCAAGTGCTTTATCCGCTGTGAGCTGAGCTTCTTCATGAGCTACGCGATAAAGGAAATATGCATTTCCGTCATCATCGACATCATACATCTGAAGTGTCATGAGCCTGACGTCTTTTATCGGTGCATCGGTGCGGAATACCAGAGACTGAGATACGGAATCCGGAGATGAAATATCCACCGAGATAGTATTGCCGGAGTCGAGATTTATATCGGATCCGTAGTTAACAGTGACGGTGGCCGGTGTATCGGATCCTGTGTCCTCTGTTGTTTCGGTAGATGCCTCTGTGCTTAAGGCCTCCATGGAGTTATCGGTCCTTACTTCCAGTTTTACGTCATGATCCGGCATGGTGAATTCGATACGATATCCTTTGCCGTCTTCGAATGTTACATTCAGCTGCTTGTCGTCAAGATAGAAGGTGTAGTTCGTATCGGTGGCGATCATGGTGTAATCGTAATACAGGGTGATCTCTTTGCCCGGCCGGTAGGATTTCTTAGCACCGGTGTAGCAATCCTTGCTTCCGCAATAGTCAACGCTGTATTTTACTATGGCTTCTTCGGTGGTGGCTTCCTCTTTTCCGCAGGAAGTCAGTACCATCATCATAATGATCATGATAAAAACGGTTAATCTCTTCATAATCGGTTTTCCTTTCTCGGGTAAAACAGTCAAATAACCAGTAATATCCTAATTATAAGCCCTACATTCCCCCGAAAAACATCTATTTGAATGATACAGAAGGAATTTTCAAAAAAATTCGTCCAAAATCATAATAAAAAAAGAGTATTTTATTCACTTTTGTAGAATAACTGTATTAGAGACGCTTTTTTTGTTGGATTTACATCGAATGAGGTGAAATGATGACGATAAGAGAGAAGTTTGAGAAAGAGGAGCATGAGAGACTGTCCGAATTTGCGTCGAAAAGCGACGAAACCAGAGGACGTGATTATGAGGATGAGGAATGCGATATAAGAACTTCATATCAGAGAGACAGGGATAAGCTTATTCATTCCAAATCTTTCCGAAGGATGAAGCATAAGACCCAGGTTTTTCTGGCGCCTTACGGGGATCATTACAGAACCCGCCTTACCCATACTTTGGAAGTTGCACAGCTGGCAAGAACTATTGCCAAGGCCATCAGGGCAAATGAAGATCTGACGGAAGCCATCGCCTTGGGCCATGATATCGGACATACACCCTTCGGTCATGTAGGAGAGAGAACTCTTACGGCCTGCAGCGGAAGACTCTTCAGTCATAACGAGCAGAGCGTCAGAGTAGTTGAAAGGATCGAGAAAGACGGAAGAGGCCTTAACCTTACATGGGAGGTCCGTGACGGAATAAGAAATCACAAGACAAGCCTGTGTCCGTCTACATTGGAAGGAAAGATAGTAAGAATAGCCGATAAGATCGCCTATGTAAATCATGATATCGACGACGGTATACGTGCGGGTGTTTTGAATGAGGAAGCACTTCCAAAGGAATGCACAGATATACTGGGACATTCCACGAGAGACAGGATCAATACCATTATCCTCAGCGTGGTGGAGCATTCCATGGATAAACCCGAGATCGATATGGATGATCAGGTTAAAGCAGCTCTCTTTAATATGAGAAAATATCTTTTCGATGCGATGTATGCCAACCCGGTGGTAAAAGCCGAGGAGGTAAAAGCGGCTAAAATACTTGAAATCCTGTACGGTTATTATCTGGAAAGGCCTGAGGAAATGCCGGCTGAGTTTAAACAGATGCTGGATGAGGGCGAAGATAAGATAACCGTTGTATGCGACTATATAGCGGGAATGACGGATAACTTCGCGGTTGAGAAGTTCCAGGAACTTTACATCCCGAGGAGCTGGAGCATCGTATAGCGCATAATAGGTTGACTTAGAGAGGAAAAAAGAAATTGTTCTATTCGGATGATATAGTTGAAGAAGTAAGAACGCGTAACGATATAGTCGATGTCATCTCGGAATATACGGGGCTTAAGAAAGCCGGCAATTCATATAAATGCTGCTGCCCGTTTCATAACGAGAAGACGCCGTCCTTTACGGTAAGCAAAGAGAAGCAGATGTATCACTGCTTCGGATGCGGAGCCGGAGGAAATGTATATACCTTCGTAATGAAATACGAAAACTTTACATTTCAGGAAGCCATACAGTTCCTGGCCAAGAGAGCGGGAATAACTCTTCCGGAGAAAGAACTTACCCCTGCCGAGAAAGCAAAGATAGGCAAGAAGCAGGCAATACTTGAAGCCAACAAGATGGCGGCGGCATACTTCCATTACCTTCTGACCAAGACAGAAAGAGGAAGTAACGCTTATAAGTATTACAGGGAGAGAGGCTACACGGATGAGACGATAATGAAGTTCGGCCTCGGATACGCGGACATTTACAGTGACGATCTGTATAAATTCCTGAAGTCCAAAGGGTTCTCGGAGGAAGTCCTCAGAGACGCGGGACTGGTGGAAATAGATGAGAGACGCGGCGTACATGATGTATTCTGGAACAGAGTCATAGTACCGATAGCTGATATAAACGATAAGATAATCGCATTCGGCGGAAGAGTTCTGGGAGACGGACTTCCGAAGTATGTAAATACAAAGGAGACGGATGTCTTTAGTAAGAGCAGAAATCTCTTCGCCATGAATATAGCCAGAAAGTCCAGAAGACGCGGAGTCATACTCTGCGAAGGGTATATGGACGTTATAGCTCAGCATCAGGCGGGCTTCGACAATGCCATAGCATCCCTGGGTACCGCATTTACGGAAGCTCAGGCCGGACTTATCAAGAGATATACCGGCGAAGTATATCTGGCCTACGATAATGACGAAGCGGGACGAAAGGCTTTGATGAGAGCCATAGAGATCCTGAGAAATCATGATATGATCCAGAGAGTCATATCCCTTGCTCCGTATAAGGATCCGGACGAGTTCATAAAGAACATGGGTAAGGAAGCCTATGAGGAAAGGATCAGGGATGCCATTCCGGGCAGGATATTCGAGATAGACAGGATAGCCTCGGGCTACAATCTGTCGGATCCGGATGAAAAGACCAAGTTCATGCACAGTGCGGCGACGCTGCTGGCGGGTATAGAAGATCCGACGGAAAGGACCAATTACATAGAGTCCGTATCCAACCGATACCGCTGTGATACCGGCGAGCTGAAAAAGCTGGTAACAAAGATCGGGCTGGCGGGGCTGCAGGAGCCGAAAAGTACGGCGACGGAAGAAAGACGAAAGACGGTAGCCGTTAAGGATAAGAATCCCAACATGGAAGCGGAAGAGTATCTGATGTCGCTGATGATAAGCAACCCGGAGCTTTTCGGAAAGCTGAAGGATGTGATATCCGAAGAGGATTTCACGGAAGAAGGCACCGGAAAAGTGGCGGCGGCTGTATTTGCCCAGTACAGGGAAAAGGGCGAGGTTAATCCGGCGGCAATCCTGAATGCATTTGAAGATGCGGATCTTCAGGAACGGGTGACCGCCATGATGACAAGAACCTTTGACTTCGAGACGGGTCCGGAGGAAATGGCCAAGGCCTTAACGGACATCATCAAGAAGGTAAAGATAAATAACATAGAAAAGGCACAGCGTTCCGGTACCGGAAGTCAGATAGAGCTGGCCAGAAAAAAGAATGAATTAAGAAATCTAATAATAAAGCTTTAGAGGAGAGGAAAAATCATGAGCACAAAGAAGGTAAAAGCAGAAGACGAGGAAATGCCAAAGAAGGCAGCTGCAAAGAAGGAAACAGTAAAGAAGGAAGCTGCCAAGAAGGAGACCGAAAAGGAACCTGCTAAGAAGACAGCGGCAAAGAAGACTACTGCAAAGAAGGAAACCGAAAAGAGTGAGCCTGAGAAGAAGGAGCCGGCAAAGAAGCGCTCTGCAAAGGCAAAGGCTGAACCGGAAGATACAAAGGCACTCTCCGAGGAAAGCGCAGATGAATTCGAGGAAGGCTTTGCTGAAGAGAAGGCTGAGGGCGATAAGGCTGATCAGTCTCCTGAGACAGAAGAACTCTTCAACAAGAAGATGGCTGAGATCCTCGAGATCGCAAGAAAGAAGAAAAATGTAATCCAGGACGATGAGCTTATTGAGTATCTTAAGGGCAGTGAGGAGCTTATGGCACCTTACTACTTCTCAAGAGCACTGGATTTCTTTGAGAAGAACGGAGTAGACGTTCTTGTTATAACAGAAGATGAAGACGATATGCCTCCTGTAGACGAACTTGATTTCGTTATCGACGATGAGGAAGAGATCGACCTTGAGCAGATCGATATGTCTGTTCCCGAAGGTGTTAGTATCGAAGATCCTGTACGTATGTACCTTAAGGAGATCGGTAAGGTTCCTCTTCTTGAGGCTGACGAGGAGATCGAGCTTGCACAGAGAATGGAGAACGGTGATGAGGAAGCTAAGAAGAAGCTTGCCGAGGCTAACCTCCGTCTTGTTGTAAGTATCGCTAAGAGATATGTGGGACGTGGAATGCTCTTCCTTGATCTTATCCAGGAAGGTAACATGGGTCTTATCAAGGCTGTTGAGAAGTTCGACTACAGAAAGGGTTATAAGTTCTCAACATACGCTACATGGTGGATCAGACAGGCTATTACAAGAGCTATTGCCGATCAGGCAAGAACCATCCGTATCCCTGTTCACATGGTTGAGACTATCAACAAGCTTACAAGAGTTTCAAGACAGCTCCTTCAGGAACTGGGAAGAGAACCGAGCCCTGAAGAGATCGCAGAAGAAATGGATATGCCTGTAGACAGAGTTCGTG
>CACZHN010000161.1 GCA_902780985.1 uncultured Lachnospiraceae bacterium
ATCAATATGATAATAACAAGTGAAAAGTTTGATAAAGAATATTGTTGACAAATCTGTTTAATAGTGATAATATATGCAAGTCGCGTGAGAATGCGATCGAAATGCGGGAGTGCTGGAATTGGCAGACAGGCTAGACTAAGGATCTAGTGATGGCAACGTCGTGTGGGTTCAAGTCCCATCTCCCGCACATCTATCATGAAAGAGCAGATTTGAAAGAATCTGCTCTTTTTTGCGTGTTGGGGAAACTATATAGTTTTACGAACGTTACGGTTTAATTGAAATCGGCGTTCTAATATATTAAAATATATATGTTTTTGTTGGTGATTGTATTTGGGGAAGTAATATGATTAAAAATGTATTCAGACAAATGTCTCCCGAAGAGATAGGATTAGAGGCCATCGATGATTTAAAGATGATCCACATCTATGATCTTACCGGTTCGGCGAGGCCTGACGGAAAGTACGGTGTAACCGCTGTACTCGTCAATTTCAGTGATAACAAACAGTTGAACTATACAGAGAACGATTTCTGTTTTAATCTGTTTGTCAAAAAGATATTTGAAGTATATAACACCGGCGGGGATAAAGACTCGATCATTATGGATGATACCACCCGGCAGATCATGGAAGCAGGGGCGGTTCCAAGACATGAATCCATTTTGAGTAAGTATTATGACGCAGAGATCCAGGATACGCCGGTTCTTGTGAATGCTTCGACTCTCAGCAAACGATTCTTACCGCTTATCGAATATCTGCTTATCGGTCTCTATAAAACCATGGGCACCGATGTGGAAGTGATAGAAAGAAGGGCCGGATGGCGCGGATCGGGAAGAATGGTACTTCATGTCGGAGACTCAAACCGAACACAGTACTTTAAAGCGTTTGAGATAAACGACAATACATTTTCCATAAAGCTGAACGGATTTTTGACCGAGCACGGTGATCTGCTCATAAATGTAAATATCTATGACGATATGATATCCATCACATATAAATCGGAGTCATCGGGCATAGAAGGAACCAGTTCATTTAAATTCACGAAGGAAAATCTCCGTGAGATGCATCAGATACAGAAAAACGGAGAGCAGCTGTTCTATGATGTAAATGTATATGAGAATGCATTTACGGCGGACTCGAAGATAGAAGATGAGGTATCGGTGGTATCGCTGCCACTGCTGCCGGAGGATATGAAACCTTGTGCGGTTTACAGCCTTCCTATAGGAATGACCTATCTTCTGTATGATGAGGCGGATTCCTCCGAACAGGTGGAAGTGGAAACTTTCTGCGGCGTCTTCCTGTGGCCGGATGCGGCCTATGCGGATATCAGAGGATGGTCCGTGATAAAGAGTATCCAGTCGGGACTTGCGCTTAAGAATGAGGCCTTCAGGATCATTAATCTGAGCGATAACAGAGAATTCATCCAGAGCGCCTTCCTTAGGGGAACGGGAAGCCGATATAAAGAGTTGCTTGAGGGTAAGTTTGTTATAAATGAGAGAAAGAGTGTGTAATTATGGGAATACTTTCAATACTTGAAAAAGATGCAAATACAGAGGTTATAAACGAGACAGAGCGTGTGCTCCGCAGTCAGTTTACCGAAGACGGAAGAAATCTGCTCAACAGATTCTTATATCTTAAGAGCCATCAGAACCACAGGATCATAGAGCCCTTCTGGTTATATGCTACAGCGGTAAATGTACTGGTGCTGAGTTCACAGGTTTCTCCGGAAAAATATACGGACTATATGGAATACGGCGAATCGGTATATTCCGCCATGTTCCCTTATGAGGAAAAGACTCCGGAATTCGAAGGCCTGAGTGCTATATTTGTCGAGATGTTCAACAAGGGCGGAGTTATTCCGAGAAAGCTCTTTAATGCAACCCTGTACGACCTTTTCAGTGATAAGTTTAATTACATGAAATGGGTTAAGAACATTATCGGCAGTAACAGCGACGGATTTATAGAGGGCTTCGTTAAGCCTTACGCGGTTGAAGCTAGGACTTACTTCCTGGATGAGGACTGCTTTACGGCAAACCTTATCGATGTGACCATGAAGATCGAGAGAACCGCGGATAAGCAGGCTGTATATGATGCAGAGCTTGAAAAGCTGCGCCGCATGTCCGGCATTTACGATGTAAATGAAGCGGCTCTCCTGGATGCGGTAAGCAAGGTCAAGATGGCTCAGGTTCTTCACGACAAGGTTGTTGAACTGGTAAGAGTAGTAGAAGAAAGAGTAAATATCCTGGACACATCTTCAAGAAACTCCGTAAGAGAAGTAAAGACAATTTGCGAGGACGAGGTTAAGCAGGCTAAGTATGAACTCAGTATAGTTGATGAGAAACTGAAGCAGGCTTATGAAGACTGCGTGGCTGAGCAGAAGCAGGTAGTTCTCTATGAAAAGAAGAAACTGCTGGATGAGACCTTTGCGGATGCGGAGGAAAGGCTCAGTCAACTGAAGCAGGCTGCGGATAAGGTTATAAATACAGTAAAACTGGAAATGCCTGAAGGAATCACTCAGGTTGAGCTTGCGGCCCCACAGAGATCGGCTCAGATCAAGGTTACGGCACCGGCAGGCGGTGCAAGGGTAGTGAGCGGAGGACCTGTAAAGGGAGCGTCGAAGGTACCGGACGGAATTACTTCTGCTGTTGATTATTTAGCAGGCGGAGCTTATGACGAATATGCAAATGTATATGAGTCTCCTATAGCTATGGCAGATAACGATATAGAGATACCGGCAGTCAATCCTTTACTTGATGAGGAAAGAAGCTTCACCGAGAGATATAAAGAGGCAATGGATAAGAAAGCTTACATGATAGCCATGGGAGAGCATTTCCATAAGATGTTTGACGACGTGCTGATTGCCGTTATGGAAAACTCCAATCCGTATCTCATCGGACCTTCCGGATGCGGAAAGACATATATGGTTTCACAGATTGCAAAGATCCTCGGTATGGAATTCATCGATATCGGATACATCAACGAGGAGTATGACATCCTCGGATTCCAGACAGCCGACGGAGGCTACAGCAGACCGAACTTCTACAGATGCTACAAGTACGGAAAGATCGCCTTCTGCGACGAGCTGGATAACGGTAACAGCAGAGCTACGGTAAAGCTGAATTCCTTCCTGTCAAATATCAAGGATGCAAGCTACAACTTCCCGAACGGTGAAAATGTAAAACGTCATCCGAGCTTCAGACTTATCGGCGCGGGTAATACCGACGGTAACGGAGCCGACAGCAATTATAACTCCAGAGAGAAGATCGAGGAGTCTGTACAGCAGAGATTTACACCGATCTATATCGGATACGATAACGAAGTCGAGAACAAGATTCTTGCCGATTATCCGGAATGGTATGCATTTCTGGTACTCTTCAGAATGTCTACCGACGAATGGGGCAGAAATAATTACGGCGATGCACCTGGAATCATTACCACCAGAGATGCAACCCGTATTAAGAAGTATCTTGATAACAAGAGCTTTGATATGAACAAGATCCTTGAGTATGAATTCCTTCAGACCAAGGACATCACATATCTGGCATTTATAGAAGACTATATAAGACAGCATTTATCGGAGGTCAGAGGTGCATCGGAGATATTCAATGCATTTTCGGAACTTGTTAAATTAAGAAGGGGTTAACGGATGAAAGGTTTGGGTGTGAGCCCTGATGAATGTAAATACCTCAAGGTTACAGAGGGAAAGAATCTTACGGAATACAGGCTGAGCTTCGATTCTATAGGAGAAGTGCAGAACTTTCTTATTTCCGATCCGGATATAAATTCCGAGATTTTCTACGAGCAGAAGAGTAAGACGGCCAGCACCGAGTTTGCCGGGGCTTCTCTTGAAGAAGCGATAAACTACTGCATGGGAGGCTACAGCGAGAATTACGACCAGTTCCTGGGGCTCTCGAGGCAGCTTGAACAGGTAAACAAGAAAAATGTAAATGTACGTAAGACCGTGACTTCCTTTGTGGGACAGAGACCGAACGTTCCGGCCTATATAGCCGGGGCACCTAAGACCATGTACCGCCTTGAAAGAACCGAAGAGAAGAAGCTGGTAAGGATATGGATGAAAGTTACCTATGAGGTATCCACAACCGAGGAGCAGATAAGAAACCGAGGCATCATAGCACTGAACCTTATCAATCTTCTGGAAATGAATAACTACATGGTAGACTTCAGACTGTTTGAGGTCTGCTCTGTGGATTCGGAAGTTTTTAAGTGTGAGATCGAGCTTAAGAAGCCGGGACAGAGACTTTTCCCGAGACTTTGTTATTACCCTATGTGCGGTAAAGCATTTGTCCGAAGAGTACTCTGCAGGATCAAGGAATCCATGCCCTTCAAGTGCGGTTGGGGACTCAGCTACGGCGTAGTCCTGAACGAAAAGGTTACAAGAACCATCATGAATATCAGGGATACCGATATTTACATAGGTTCGCCCAGCGAGATGGAAATCCGCGGTGAAAATATCTATGAAGATACGGATATGTTCCTGAAAAAGATCGGTATAGCAGATAAGATAGTAGTACCGAATTATACCGATGAAGGCATAAATGTGCCGATAGGGGGTTAAGTAATATGGATGATTTAACTTTGCTCAGGGAATTGACCGATAATCCGGAGTTTTATCTGGAGGATGAGGACAGGGAACTGCTGCAGTCGAATATGGAACTTATAGACGTCAGCAAAGCCAACAGCATAACGCTGTACGGATCGGATATCCAGAAAAACATGGCTGAGCTTTCGGAGATGATGATAAAGAGCATCGGGGAAACAAATGTCGATGAGATAAGCGAGACCATTGATAAGACGGTAGAATATCTGTCGGAGACCGATGATGGAGAAGAAGAGAAGAAGAGTTTCTTTCCATGGCTGAGAAAATCCAAGGCAAAGCCTCTGGAACTTCAGAATAAGTACGACATCATTTCCAAGAATGTGGAGAAAATAGAGACTTCCCTGGAGGCTCATCAGGTCCGTCTTATGAAGGATACGGCTATGCTGGACCAGATATATAAGATGAATCAGGAATATTTCAAGCAGGTCAATCTGAAGATAGCTGCCGCAAAGGATAAGCTTGAACAGATAAGAGAAGGAAATTATCCCGACGACTGTGCGGATATCATTCCCGACATAATGGACAGACTGGAGAGAAAGATACTGGAACTTGAGACCACAAGAACCATATCCCTTCAGCAGGCACCGCAGATCAGAATGCTTCAGGCAAATGCGGCTGCCATGGCGGATAAGCTTCAGTCCACCCTTTATACGGTTATCCCGCTCTGGAAGAACCAGATAGTTATAGCGTTCGGAACCGAGCATACAAGAGCTGCCATCGCTGCAGATAAGAAACTGACGGATATGTCAAATCAGCTGCTTATCAAGAATGCCCAGAACCTTAAGATGCTTACGGTGGAGACCCAGAAGGCAAGGGATGACAACAACATAGATCCGAAGGCATTGGGAGAGGCCAACAGAATCCTTATAGAGAGTCTGGATGATATATCAAGGATCCAGCAGGAAGGAAGGCTGAAGCGCTATAAGGCAGAGCAGGAGCTGGCAAGGATCGATGAAGAGATGAAGGGAAGACTGTATCTCGCATCAACGGAATAAAAAAAGAGCAGGCGTATTGTACCGACCTCCAAATCGTTAGATTTTGGGTCTGTACAATACGCCTGCTCTTTTTTTA